>JAAYBA010000251.1 GCA_012719085.1 Planctomycetota bacterium | reverse complement strand
CTGGCCGTGGCGGTGGACTGTGCGTAGAGGTTGATCGCCAGGCCGTCGCCGCGCCGGTAGCAGATCATCTCCGGCAGTTCTGCGATGATCCGCCGGTAATTGCATGGACAGCAATACGTATCGCCCTGGAAGTACTCCCGTTCGCCTTCGAACGGCGCGTAGTAGCGCAGGCGACGGCCGTCAGGCGACTGTGCCGCGAACAGGCCGTTGTAGATCGCTCGCTCCATGATGTCGCCGTAGAGCGAATCGCCGTCGTGACGCAGCAGGGCATCGAGCCAGCGGATCAGGTAGGCGGTCGCGCACGTCTCGCCGAGCTTGTAGAAGCCCTGTTGGTTGCTGTGCCAGCATTCGTGATATCCGCAGAGCCCCGGTGCCAGCAGGCCGTCTTGTCGCAGCAGGAAGTCGAGCGTCGCCCGCGATTGGTTCAGCAATCGGGCCTCGGGCCGGACCTCGTTCAGACGCTGTTGCGCCAGGCAGAGCGCCATGTGATAGTAGGCGTGCCCTTCGAGATTGCCCCAGCGGCCCTGGATCAGCGGCGTGTCCCACGCGGCCAGCTTGCGGTGCCGCACGACGAAATCCACGTATCGTTCGTCGCCGGTCCGGCCGTGGAGGGCGAGCATCGCCTCGGACAGTCCCGTCGTGGCCACATAGGTCGAGACCCAGCCCTCTGTCTTGCGGTTGGGGTCGTCCGACCAGCGGGCGATGATGTAGTCGGCGAGTCTCTTCGCCGCGTCGAGCGACGGCTTTTCGTCGAAACGGGTGTGGTCGGCAGTCAGCCCCATGACCAGATAGCCCATCTCGTGGATGTCCCAGAGGTGCCACATTCGCTTGTCGGGCACACAGATGCCGATATAGCCGTCGGCCTCCTGCGTGGCGATCGCCTCGCGGACGACGTGCTGCTTGAGGGCAATCACCTTCGGGTCTTTGCTGTAGGCGGCGAAGCGGACGAGGCTGTCGATGAACTTGCCCAGGCCGATGTAGCCGCCCTGGCTGTCCTTCCGCCGGAACGGTTCGAGAAAGTCCCGATCGGCATCGAGGGCCAGCACGCTATTGGTGATCGTGAGATCGATCCGTCGGCCGATTTCCCCACGAACCTGAACGTCCCCCGGCGTCAACGGCACCATCTCCGCGGCGGGCAGGGCCGCACATTTCACCATGAGGGACAATGCCACCGCAAACAGAATCAGCCAAGAAGACTGGCTATGCCTGACCATGGGGCGGCCTCCTGGTTGCTCACCATCTCTTTCGACCCAGCCTGTGCCACGGGCTGCGCGTCCACGACGATTGTACGAACGCCACAGCCGGGATCAAGAACAAAACAACAACCTGACCCCATGGAATTCGCAGTTGGTAGTGGACGCCGCAGAGGCTATCATAAGCGCGTTTTTGCGGAGCCAAACAGCAAATAGACACGAGAGGGCGTTCATGTCCACACACGACGAGATCAGGAGCAGAGCGTTACGGGCCGAATACATGGGCCGCATCAATCGCGTGATGGACTACATCGAGGCCAACCTGGACGGCGACTTGTCCCTCCAGACACTGGCACGCGTGGCGAACTTCTCGGCCTTCCACTTCCATCGCATCTTCAGATCGATCGTAGGGGAGACACTCTATCAGTTCATCCAGCGCCGCCGCATCGAAAAGGCGGCCTCGTTTCTCAAGAGCAACCCCACCAAGTCGATCACTGAAATCGCTTTCGATTGCGGCTTCTCCGGTTCCGCCACCTTCGCCCGTGCGTTCAAAGAGGCTTTCGGCATTAGCGCCAGTCAGTGGCGCAATCTGGACGATCGGGACAAGAGCAAGATGTGCAAAGCGAATAGCAACACGGACCAAGATCAGAGCAAGACGTGGAAAGACGCTCCGTCGATTCTCCATACAATGGACCTGACAACTGGAACCCAAGTATGGAGATGCCAAATGAACAAGAAAGAAGTCACCATCGAAGTCAGAGACATGCCGCAGATGCACGTCGCGTACATTCGCCACATCGGTCCCTACAAGGGCAACGCATCCTTGTTTGAGAGCCTTTTTGGCCGACTGTGCGGCTGGGCCGGACCGCGCGACCTGATCAAGCCGCCCGAGACCCAGTTCCTCTGCCTCTACTACGACGACCCCGACATCACGCCCGAGGAGAAGCTCCGCGTCGATGTCTGCATGACCGTTCCCGAGCATACTGCGGTCGACGGCGAGGTCAGCGCCGCCACCATCGAGGGGGGCAAGTACGCCGTCGGGTGCTTCGAGCTTCTGCCTACAGAGTACGAAGAGGCTTGGGCGACCCTCCTGGGCCACTGGCTGCCGCAGAGCGGCTACCAGTGCGACGACAAGCCCTGCTATGAACGGTATCTGAACGATCCCAAACAGCACCCTGAAGGCCGCTGCGTCGTTGAGATCTGCGTCCCCGTCAAGCCACTCTAACGATTCTCATCGGGGCCATGGCCCGCGCCGCCTGCCACCAGGTGCGGGCCTGCCTTGCCCTGCAGAGGCTCTACACCGTGGACAGATCGATCCAGTCGATGCCGATCTTGCGTGCGGCGTAGCCCAGCTCTTGGAGATGGTTTCCGTAGGCCATCATCCAGTGCGAGTCGCGGACCTCGCTGCACAGCTTTTTCCAGTCGCCCTGAATCTCCACGTCCTGCTGGGACCGGCAGACCTCATAGAACGGATTGCTCTTGACTACGCCGGTGAAGCCGAGCCAGCGGCCTGTGCTGTATTCCGGATCGACGAACGTCACTTGCCGACCCACCGGGATCTCGACTTTGGGCGCGGCCCCATATTCCGATTCATAGTGCGTCATGATCCTGGCCGGTTCGTAATGGACGCCGTCGAGGCGGCGGGGGGCGCTGCAATGGGCCGCGGTCATGATCCCGTTGTGAGGAAAGGTCGAGTTGTGCATGAAGACCGGTTTGCCTGAGATGTAGTGAAGCAGGATACCCGCCGGGATGATGACGAAGTCCGACTCGCAGAACGCGATCAGACCCTCGTCGTTCAGCAGGCCCAGCGTCAGGCACGGCGTCGTCCTGGCGATGGGCAGGATCGTGCTCATGCACCCGCGAATGGTAAAAGCCGGCGCCTCATGCTCGCGCATCAGGTCCTTGAACAAGCCGTGAAGCAGGAAGGCGTTCGTTACGAACTCCTTGTCCGTCATCAGTGTTGTATCGGGCATCGCGAGGTACGTTTCGGTCATGCGTTGCGCCGCCTGAAGCCGGTCTTTGTCTTTCAACGTCGCCTCGATTCGTCCGGAGACGTCGTCGTATGGGACGTCGATGATGTTCAGCCGGTAGCGGTCTCGGGCCACCTGCGGCGCATCCGGGGCGTACTTGCCCCACGGGCCGCCCAGCGCCACGATGCGGGCGCCGACGAAGTTCTTCAGTCCGTAAAGGGCCCGCAGCCGCCACAGCAGTTCGCCACCGTCATCCACAACGACGTCGTCGACGTGAACCGGACCGTGATCGGCATGGGAGTTCTGGAGGAACTGCGCATTGCCGGCCGCCAGATACCGTGTGCTGAGCGCCTCGTACCAATAGTAGGATGGCCCGGAGCGATGGCGGACAAAGACGAGCGTATCGCGGTCCTTGCGGGGTGCGAAGCAGGCCTTGAGCGT
>JAAYBA010000029.1 GCA_012719085.1 Planctomycetota bacterium | reverse complement strand
GCCGGCGGCCCGGCGGCTGTTCTTGCGGCGGCCGCCCCACCGACGGCAAAGGCGAGCCTCGCGACGCTGACGCGGGACACGACCTTCGGCGAGGCCATTGACGCGATGCGAAACGCGACCACACCCCCGCTGAACATCGTGGTGCTCTGGCGACAGATCGGCGACGGCGCGGACATCCATCGCGAGACGCCGATCGGGTTCGACAGCATCCCGGGGCTTCGTCTGCGTCAGGTTCTGGAGATCCTGCTGTCGTCCGTTTCGGCGGGCAGCGCCGCCCGGCTTGGATATACCGTAGACAGCGGTGTGATTATCATCGCCACCGCCGACGCCCTGCCGAGGCGCAGAAGCGTGACGCGCGTCTACGACGTCAGCGATCTGGTGGCCGCGCCGTCGTACGCGCCCGACCCCGGCATGATGCGCATGATGATGGGCGGCGGCATGACGGGCGGCTACGGACAGGGTCTCGGGGGCTACAACGCAGGCGCCGGCCTGCCAGGCGTGGTCGGCTCCACAGCAGGACGCACCCGCTGAACCCCTACTCCAGCCTCCGGTCTCCAGTCTCCAGCCTGCTCAACCCGTACGTCGGGCCGCCCGGCGGCGGTCGGTTTCCTTGAGCAGACGCTTGCGAATCCGGATCGACTTCGGGCAGACCTCCACCAGCTCGTCCTGCTGGATGTATTCCAGGCACACCTCCAGGCTCATGATGCGAGGCGGACGCACACGAGCCGCATCGTCCTTCGACGAGGTGCGGATGTTCGTGAGTTGCTTGGCCTTCGTCGCGTTCACGGGGATGTCGTTGTCCTTGCAATGCTCGCCGACGACCTGGCCCTCGTAGACCTCATCGCCCGGCCGCACGAAGAAGGCCCCGCGATCGTACAGCGCATCGAGCGCGTAGGCCGTGACGATGCCCGTCTCCGTCGCGATCATCACGCCCGCCTGCCGCTGCGGGATCGAGCCGCGCATCGGCTCGTACCGCTCGAACGTATGGTGCATCACCGCGCGGCCCTGCGTCGCCGTCAGGATGCGGGCGTTGAGGCCGAACAGCCCGCGCGACGGGATCATGAACTCCATGTGGACGTAGTCGCTGACGCCGCTCTTGGAGTCCATCTTCAGCATTTCGCTTCGCCGGTTGCCGATCAGGCTCATCACCGCGCTCTGGCATTCGGCGGGGCATTCGATCACCAACCGCTCGATCGGTTCCTGCCGGAATCCGTTGACCATCTTGATGATGACCTCCGGCTTGCCCACGCAGACCTCGTAGCCCTCGCGCCGCATGTTCTCCAGCAGGATGCCGAGGTGCATCAGCCCGCGTCCGGAGACGACGTAGGCGTCGGCGTTCTCGCCCGGCTGGACCCGCAACGCCACATTGGTCTGAAGCTCCTTGTACAGACGGTCGCGAAGGTTCAGCGACGTGACGTACTTGCCTTCCTTTCCGGCAAACGGGCCGTTGTTGACATGGAACGTCATGCTCATCGTCGGCTCGTCGATCGCCACAATCGGCAGCGCGCTCGGCTCGTCCGGGCAGGCGATCGTATCGCCGATATCGACCGGGTCCAGGCCCGCCACGGCGCAGATGTCGCCGGCCTGGGCGGTCAGCGACGGCTTCTTGCCCAGCCGTTCGAACTCGTACAACTGCACCACTTTCTGCTGTGTGTGGCGCCCGTCCTTGTCGATCACCGTCACCGACTGGGCCTGCGTCAGCCGCCCGGCGAAGACCTTCCCGATCGCCACACGCCCGACGTAATCGGAATACTCCAGAGTGGTCACCAGCATCTGGAGGGGACGGTGAGGATCGACCTTCGGGGCCGGAACCGACCGGATGATGGCGTCGTACACCGGCTTGAGATTGTCGTTGGGTCTGGCCAGATCGGTGGTCGCCCAGCCTTCCTTCGCCGAAGCAAACAGCACGGGAAAATCCAGCGCCTCGTTGTCGGCGTCCAGATCGACGAACAAGTCGAAAACCTCGCTGACCACGTCGTCGGGCCGCGCGTCGTGGCGGTCGGCCTTGTTGACCACGAGGATGGGCTTGAGTCCATGCTGGAGGGCCTTGCCCAGCACGAACCGCGTCTGTGGCATGGGACCTTCGAAGGCATCGACGACCAGCAGGACGCCGTCGGTCATCTTGAGGACGCGCTCGACCTCGCCGCCGAAATCGGCGTGGCCCGGCGTATCGACGATGTTGATCTTGTACACCCCGCCGTCGGCATCGACGTACTGGATCGCGCAGTTCTTGCTCAGAATCGTGATCCCGCGTTCGCGTTCGATGGGGTTGGAGTCCATAATCAACCCGTGCTGACCGCCGGCCAGCTTGTCCAGGTCTTCGTCGCGGAACATCCCCGATTGGTACAGGAGCTGATCCACCAGCGTCGTTTTTCCATGGTCCACGTGAGCGATGATCGCCACGTTACGAACCGTCTCAGCGTACATACACGGTAATCCTCAGATTCACAGTCTGCCTGAAATCCGCTATTGGCCGCCGACTCGCAACCGAGCCGGCCCCACCCCCACAAGATGAGCCCTGTAGTATACCTCGATCTGAGTCCGAAAGCAATACCCCCCGTGCGAAAATTCGCCCCACAGCACTGGGGAGATTCTCCCCGGCCGGACCGCAACCGTTCGCAGTGGCGTCGTCAGACGCGATACATGCCGTTTGTAGTGGCGTCGTCAGACGCTATCATATGCCCTGACAGGCACACTACGAACAAACGAAGCCCCCGTTTGCAAAACTGGCGGATTCTTCCCGGCCGGACCGCGGCAGATGGCAGTCCGGCCCCCTCCCAATAGACGTGGTGTCGCATTGAGCGGTCAGTTGATGACCACGCATCCTTGCAGCAGAACCATCACAACCGCCCATCCCAGAACCAACAGCACCTTGCTCATACTCTTGCCTTCCGAACGAAACGAGATTGGTCTCCCATCGAGCCGAATACCATAGCGGACCCCTGGCGTCCGGTCAATGCCCGTGCCGTTCCGCGTTTGGCCCTTGCGGCCGGCCCGATTCTGTGTCACCCTATTGAGGCCGGACTCATCGAAGGAGTAACGAACTCGTTCGAGGCCGACATCGACCTTGTTGGAACGGGAACGCGATGAGCACAGAACCGAATTGGCTGCGATGGGCGAAGCAACTGGCCGCGTTGGCGCAGAACGGCCTGACCTTCTCCGACAACCCCTACGACATCGAACGCTACGAGCACCTCCGCGAGATCGCCGCCGAGATGATGGCCGAGGGGTTCGATCTGGACAAGAAGAGCTTCCTCGATCTGTTCGCGCGCGAGCAGGGCTATGCCACGCCCAAGGTGGACGTGCGCGGCGCGGCCTTTCGCGACGGCAAGATCCTGCTCGTCCGCGAGGCGCTCGACGGCGGCTGGACCCTGCCCGGCGGCTGGGCCGACCCCTGCCAGAGCCCGTCGGAGGCGGTCGTCCGCGAGATCTTCGAGGAGTCCGGCTTCGAGGCCCGCGTCCGCAAGCTGGCCGCCGTCTACGACCGAAGCCGGCACCCGCACCTGCCCGTCATCCCCTTCCACATCTACAAGCTGTTCTTCCTCTGCGAGATCACCGGCGGCGCCGCTGCCGAGAGCCACGAGACCACCGGCGTCGCCTTCTTCGCCGAGGACCAGATCCCCTCCGATCTATCCATCTCGCGCACCCTGCCCTTCCAGATCGCCCGCATGTTCGACCACCTCCGCAACCCGTCCCTGCCCACCGACTGCGATTGACCCCACGGCGACGTGTGGGGGCGACGCATGCGTCGCCCTTACGGCACGCGACCTGACCATTGCTCATGCCGCCACCTACAAACACGCTGTGCACCGCCGCACATCGCGCTGTTATGCATGGGGCGCTTGATTCGTTTGGGCGGCTGGTTACAATGCGGGGGCGTTGAGCGTATGTAGTGTATGCCGCCTTTTGAGGACAGTCCTGCCATGAGAAGACTTCCTGTCGTCGGTTTGTGTCTGATGCTGGCGGCCGTTGCGGCGGCGAACGCCCCTCGGCCGGTGGTCGAGGTCGAAGAGGACGTCTACAGCTACAGGCCCGCCGACAACGGCGCCGGGCCGATGTGGTGCCACGGGTCCACCTGTCTGGTGCGGATCGGCGAGACGGTCTTCGCCGGCGGCCTGGAGACGCTCACGGACGCCGAGCCGCTGAACAACTGCCGCTGGATGCTGTTCGCCCGCACGGACCGCGGCTGGAAGAAGGTCGGCTTCGACGAGTTCGGCCGGACCCGCGAGCCCTGCCCGCTGGCCGGCTTCGCGGGCGGCCCGCTGTTCCTTTCGGCCAATCCGACGCTGGCCCCCGACGCGTACGCCGGCCCCGCGCAGCCCAAGGTCCTTCAATTCGACGCCGGCGATCCGACCCGTGTGCCGCAAACGCTGCGCCCCGTCTGGTCGGGCGGGCCGAAGTTCACCGAGCATTCCTATCGCAGCTTCGCCGCCGACGGGCCCGGCCGCGAGTTGATCCTGATGCAGAACGTCGGCTATACCCACGCCGAGTGGTCGTTCCTCGACCGCGAGGGTCGATGGAGCGCGCAGGGCCGGCTAACGTGGCCGTGGGGCGCCGAGTACAGCAAGCCACAGCCGATCCGCATCTGCTATCCCAACGTCGCGATGAAGGACCGGGCGGTGCACTTCTGCGGGGTCAGCGACATCATCGAGCCGAACGAAACGTGGCGTGCGTTCAAGAAAGAGCTGACGGGCCGCGAGTGGGACTACGACTTCCGCCGGCTGTTCTACACGTGGACGCCCGACATGACGAGCGAGCCGTTTGGGCCGTGGGTCGAGATCGCCAGCCGGGAGAAGACCTGCGGCTGGGTCACGCCGGGCGACCTGTGGATCGGGCCCGACGGTGACGTCCACATCCTCTGGACCGAGCGGACCCTCGACGAGCGGCTGCGCGAGAGGTTCTTCCCCGACGCCCGACAGAGCCACTCGCTGAACTACGCGGTCGTGCGCGAAGGCGAGGTGCGGACGCGTCGCACGCTGCTGGCGGCCGAAGAGAACATCTCGAACGAGCGCCCGGGCCGGGGCCGCTTCCACGTCACGCCGGACCGGCGACTGTTCGTCTTCTTCTATGTCAGCGGCCACGATGCGACCGGCCGAAGCGTCTCGGAGAACCGCCTGCTGGAGATCGGACCGGACGCGACCGTCGGACCCGCCGTCCGCGTGCCGCTACAGAAGCCCTTCACCGAGTTCTTCACCGCCACCGTCCGCGCCGGCTCGCCCCCATCGCAAGCACTGGAACTGCTCGGGCCGAGGCACGGCGGCGGCCATACGATCAGCTACGCGCGAATCCGAATCGATTGACGCATCGCCCGCTCGAAGGGACGCCCATGGGCCTGTTTCTCGGCATCTTCACGAAAGTGTTCTTCATCCTCTCGCCGTTCTTCTCGATCTCAATGTTCCTGCTGCTCTCGGGCGATATGGACCGGCGGACCCGCAACCACTGCGCCCTTCGCACCAGCGTGGCGATCCTGGTCATCTGCTTTTCGGTCTACTTCTTCGGCAACCTGATCTTCAAGGTCCTCGGCATCACCGTCCCCGCCTTTCAGGTCGGCGCCGGCACCCTGCTGTTCCTGACCGCGATCGGCATGGTCTCGGGCAAGCGCTCGGAGGTCGGGCCCGACAAGGACAGCGATTTCGCGGTCGTCCCGCTGGCGATCCCGATGATCGTCGGGCCCGGCACGATCGGCACGATCCTCGTGCTCGGCATGGAGATCGGCGAGATGGACGAGAAGCTCATCGCCGCCGCCGCCATCCTGCTGGCGGTGCTGATGATCTCGCTGTTTTTGTTCCTGGCCGTGCCCATCGGACGCCTGCTCGGCCAGAAGGGCCTGCACATGATGATGAAGCTCACCGGCCTGATCCTCACCGCCATCGCCGCCCAGATCATCTTCACCGGCGTCCGAACGTTCCTGAACATCCCACCGTCCTGACGCCCCGTTCGCCGTGAGGCGTTGATCCGCAAGGCCGCTCGGCGGGGGTGGCAGCCCCACACGCACAATCCCGATGTCCATCGGGACAGAGACTGCCACCCATCCGTCGTGCGCCGATCCAATCCCATAGACACATGGCAACCGCATGCGGCACATACCCTGGGACGATTACACTCGGCCCGGAGGGGCATCGAGCGTCACCGGCCGCTTCGGGTACAAGCCGATGCGGCAGCACAATCGGGCGATCGGACCAAGGCTCTTCTTCCATCGCTCGATGGCGTTCCGCAACTGATCTGCTTGCGGATCCTCCTCCAACTCCAACCGGTCCATCACCGTCATGGCGGCATCTTTGAAGTTCATCATCAACATGGCCGTCGCGAAGTTGAGCTGGAATCGCAGCGGGGTATCGTCGGGCATGTTCATGTAGCCGCGAAATGTGATGTCACGGAGGATCGATACGGCATCGCTGAGTCTGCCCAGCCGCAGCAGGCACACGGCACGGGCGTTCCTGACCTCAGGAGTCTCTTCTACATGATGGTCGAGAAGACGGAACGCCTCCTCGGGCCGGTTCTGATCGAGCAGTTCACGAACGCGATCCAGCTTACTGTTCGTTGTCATAGCGGTTCTCCTCTGAATGTGGCCGAAAGCGCAGGCAGCGTCGGCGCACGGGTAGGGATCGTTATCTATCGGGAACGGCGGACGATGGCAGGATGTCGTTCGGCACGTCGTCCGTCTTTGCCACACGTGCCGAACCGCTTGACGTGGGCTACACGATCAGAATGCAGAGAACCGAAAGCAGGGAATGGCGTGGGACATGAGGAAGCACCGACATGGCCGACCCGCTGCGACGCACGCACGAGCCGCCACTTTCCGACGGAACCAAGGGAGCCGCAACGGTGGTTTGCACCGGTTCCGTCCAGCGTTCGAGCGACACCTGCCCCCTGGGAGGCGTCAGATACTCCGAGACGAGCGGATGTGACCGCCAGGGGTTCACCTCGCCAGGCCAATGGCACAGGGGCGCAGGGCTTGCCTCCAACCCTTCCGCTTCGCGAGGCGCGCCGAAGCTGTACGCCGGCGCACAAACCAGCAGACCCACGATCACCGGGATGACAATCAATTTGCCCATCTACAGTTGCCCCACATATGTATCAGCCATTCATTGTACCATCGCAAGGGTCTGTCATGTCAAGGCGAAATCTCACTGGGCCGCCCCCGCACCGTATGTGTGAAGATTTCCTGGCATGGGGATGGTCGCCTGTGGTGGCGTCGTCTGAGGCTCCCTTGCGCGTTTGTAGTGACACCGTGAGGCGTTGCCTATGCCCTGACGGGCACACTACAAACGTGCGGCGACGAGCGCGAGTTTGCGGCGGAGGCGGTCGAGCAGGGTGGTGATGAAGCGGATGCGGGCCGCCTCGCTTGTGCCGCGGAGGGCGATTCGCTCGCTTTCGACGGCGCCCGATGGGCGTCGGAACGCCACCTCTACCGAACCGTCGTCGCGCAGCGGGCCGACGGCGACAGCCCATTCGCTCTCGGCGGCCTGGGCAGCGGCGGTTGCCAGCCGTTCCACCGCATCGCCGCCCGATGCATTCTTCGCCCAGTTCGCATCGTGGACGTCGAGCAGATGGTGCAATCGCTCCATCGTAGGCGCAACGTAGGCGCCGAGCACGACCTCGCCCATGCCGTCGGCGCCGGTCAGGGCGGCCGCCACCATCCCGCCGCTGCCGATCTCTGCCAGCGCCAGCGTCGCGCTGCGCGCCCGCAGCAGACTGACAACGTGCTGCTCCAGCGATGTCTCGTCGGCGGCGTAAATCGATTCACCGAAGATACCGACGATTTTCCGCTTGAGGTCATCGAGTCGCTGTTTCGCTTGCGGCGTGTCGTCGGGCAGCGTAAAGGTGAAATCGACGCGTCCGCCCTCGAAGTGCGAGCCGATGATGATGTCCGCGTCGAGCGTCATGCGCTCCTTGATCCGATGGTCGATCTCCGACTGGCCCAGTCCGACGAAACGCAGCATCAGCGAGCGGCCGGGCAACCGCGTGCCGAACCGACGGGCCAGATAGGGCACCAGTTCGCTGCGGACCATCGCCTGCAACTCGCCCGGCGGGCCCGGCAGCGACACAATCGCGCCCTTGTCCGATTCAAACACCAGGCCGACCGCCGTGCCGTTGGCGTTGTTCAGATACGATCCGCGTACCGGCACCCGAATCTGGCGGCGCAGGTTCGCACGAAGCTGATCGGGCGGCACGCGAAAGCGCTGTGCCATCGCCTCCAGCAACTCCGGGTGCTCGCGCAGCGGCGTACCTGTGAACTCGCCGATCGCCTCGCGCGTCACGTCGTTGTCGGTCGGTCCCAGCCCGCCGGTGACGATCACCAGGGCCGCGCGGTCTGTGGCGAACCGAAGGGCCGCCTGGATGTCGGCCCGCGTGTCGTCCACACACATCGAGCCGACGCAGTGCAAACCCAAGGGATACAACGTCCGTGTGAGAAAGTGGGTGTGCCCGTCGGCGTAGTCGCCCGCCAGCAACTCCCCCCCGGTGACGACGATCATGTAGTGAACTACGTCGATCGGCGCCTTAGACGGCAAGACCTCGGTTCGTGCCGTGCCCGCCAGCCCCATCCACACCGCCAGCATCGACATCATGGTCCGCTGAACCGTTTCGGTTCGCATTATGCAACACCCCTTCACTGTCACTTGCCTGCGACTTCGCTTTCGGCGCGGGGAATCCCCCGGGCAACGGCGTCCCGCTCGATATAGTCCATGAGCAGCGGGAAGGCCACCACCGGTTCGAGCGGCCCGGTCGCCTCGTCGCTCGGACCGAACGCCGCCGTAAGGATGCGACGTTCCTCCCACACCCTCGGCTCGATCTGCACCCGCACCAAGAACCCGTGCCGAGCCGGACGGTCGAGCGTCGGGATGGCCAGAGGCCGGGGCTCGGGATCGTCACAGACCACCGCAGTCGGGGCCAGTCGGGGCGTCACGTGCCCGTCGTCGAGCCCGATGTCGAAGTTCCGCTCGTGAATCACCGTGAAGAACCCCTGCGACGAGAACCACCGATCTCGCATCGCCCCGGTGATCTCCTCCGCCGCCTCGGCCGGCTGGGCCCCGAGTTCCACCAGCCATTCATCGAGCAGGTCTGTCACCACCTCATCGAACGGCCGGCTCTCGTCGCCGAGGGCGGCCACGGCGATGCGCGTGCCGAGCAGGTTTGAATAGTTGTCTTCCCAGGAGAAGGCCGACGGGAACTCCGACTGCCAGATTTTGAATCGATACCCGAACCACGTGAGGATCTCGTGCCAGGTGAGCCCCGTCCAGGCCAGATGCGCTCCGAGATCGCACGCCACCTCTCTGGCGATTCGCTCGCGCTGCCCATCGTCGAGATCGGTCCAATCGTCGGGAAATGTCAGATCGACGTGGTACAGAGACGGCTCGATCTGCTTGAACTGAAACGTGGTCCGGCCGGCTTCAATGCGATCGAGCACAACGGCGGCCAGGTACCCCGTCCAATCGATGGCCTTGCGCACGTGGGCGATGTCGATATGTCCGGCCCGACAGGTGTACACGATCCCGCTGCGCTCGGCGCCGTCGAACCGATAGCCGTGCGGGCCCAGGTCGGCCGGATCGAGGAACGTCACGCGGCGCGTGGCGCTGGCATAGGAGCCCGGCCGATAGCTCGGCGGCACGCGGGCGTCCAGACCGTTGAAGGTCCAACCGCCGGACGGCCCGATGCGGCGAAGCGGATTCTGACGCACAGCCGACCCGGCCAGCCGGACCGTCTGCCGGCACCCGAACACGCTCGCCGAGAGCATCGACAACACGCATACCCAAAACACGCACAGACCACGACACATCGGCAGTACCCCACCCATCAGACGGTTCAACGGCGATTGCCCCGCATATCGTACCCCACACCGCCGTCGATGGCAACAGATTCAAGCAGACGGGTGATTACGCTCGCAATGGCATGACCCATCCGAACATCTCGCACGCCGTGCCCCCCTGTGGAGAAGGCCAACCTGCATCTTAAGGGCAGGCCCCAGCAATGCCGACTGTATCTTACAACGTTTCTGCTTGCTTGGCAACCTTCCCCGAGTAAGATGCTGGTGTTAGTTGAATGCCTTGGAGAGCCTTTTGGGGTGAGGACAGATCATGGTGAGAGAACTTGCGCCGAAGGGACTATCAGTTCGCCAGCCTAGTCCCCTGAGATGCAGCTGGACCGCGCGGAGGCTACAGCCCATCAGGTTTATCACGCATAGCCATCGTGCTACTGCGATCGCGGTACGGCATGGCTGGCTCCCTGGTGCACGTTATACAAATCTGAGGGATATAAAACGCTTCGACGAAATCGGGTTCCTGGATATCGATTGGGAGCAGTATGATTTCTGCAGACACTTGTCGGCTGTAAAAGCGGTACAACCATGGACGACCGTGGCACAGGACATACAAGACAGGAGATCCCTTGAGCGTATAGTGGACCAGGCATGGGAATTAGCGCAGCATGTCCGGTATGTTGTCGTGGTGCCCAAAATAAGCTTGTCGGCGAATGATCTTGAGCAGTTAATACCTGAGGAGTTCCTGCTCGGGTACAGCGTGCCTACCCGTTACGGCCAGACACGCCTGCGCCCCGGCTACTTCAAGCGACCAGTTCATCTCCTTGGGGGGCGACCCGACGTACAGCGAAGATTAGCGGAGTCGATGGATGTCTTCAGCTTTGACTGTAACCGCTTCACTCTCGATGCGCAGTTTGGGGATTATTTTGACGGGGAGACCTTTCGCCCCCACCCGATTGGCGGGTATGATCGCTGTATCGTCGATTCGGTGAAGAATATAAACAGGATGTGGAACAGCTACAAGAAAGGGCACGCTCATGGCACCGAGCGACGTCGATAGGCAAGTAGTAACACCGCAGAGACGTGAAGAGTTCCTCATGCACATGTATGACCAGATGTTTAATGACATCAACAGGCATATTGTCGTTGTGTGGCAGGCAGTCGGCACTTTGATTGCCGCCGTTGCTCTGCTGAGCTTGGTGGAGAAAGGAATCGTTCCATTGGATTTCGCCGCCGCCATTATCCTACTCGTCGGGGTATGGTTGCTCGCTCATCTGCAAGACGCGGCATATTGGTACAATCGAAATCTCGCTATCATCGCGAACATCGAACGCCAGTTCCTTATCAGTGGCGACCTGCGTGACATTCACTACTATTTCGGAAAGCACCGTCGAGGCAACGTGATGTTGACGCACCTCAAGATTCAGTACTACTTCGGGTTGGGCATCATTACGCTCGCGACGCTCTACCACTTCTTTATCAGGGTACTGCCTGGATTGGGCGCACCTTGGCGGAACTTCGATCCTGTGCGAGTGCTTCCGTATCTGGTGGTTGTTGCCGGGGTGTGGCTCCTGGTACGTTTGGCCCGTAAGTTGAGAGAAAAGTACAATGAATTTCTACATGAGTCGCCGGGGACCTCGGTGGATACGACGGAGGTGCACTATGGAAATGGCCATCCGTCGAGTTGACTCGGCATGTGCCTGGCCTACACCGGCCAGTCTCGTTGGGTGTGCACCGCACACCGATTCCATGGCGGTCCGCCCAACGTCGTTCGCATTCTGTCAGTATCGAGTTCTCCCCTGGACGTAACCACAATGATAACACGGTGCGTCGGATGCGTCAAGGTCGTTCTCCGAGGCGAATTCCGCGGGGGGGAGGGGCACGGCGGTGTTTCTGGCATGCTGTAGGTCGTGCGTCCCCGCACGACAGGGCCAAGGCGAACGGGGACGTTCGCCCTACGAACGCAACCTGTCGCCTGTGGACGATCTTCGCAAAGTC
>JAAYBA010000028.1 GCA_012719085.1 Planctomycetota bacterium | reverse complement strand
TTTGAGCGGCTCGCCCAAGAGAAGCGTTCCTCCCTCGTTGCGGAATTCTGGTACTTCCTCAAGCACAACAAGAAATGGTGGTTGCTGCCCATCGTGCTGGTGTTGTTGCTGCTGGGGTTGATCGTACTGCTGGCCGGAACCAGCGCGGCACCGTTCATCTACACGATCTTCTGATCGACTATGCTGGTCGTACGGTGGAGAGGATAGCTGCCTCAAGGCAGAGAGGTCATTTGGAGAGGTTAACGCCGATGTATTGCGTTCGGGCATCGGCGATCAGATTCAGCATCTGATCGGCCTGCTTACGGATCGCGGGATCGGAGCTGATTACGCGCGAACTCCACTTGGCGTACTCGCGATTCAACTGATGGCGGACCTCATCCTTGTTCATCTCGGTGGTGACGCCGAGGATCATCTCCGCGTCCTCACTCTGGTGCATGCTCACGGGCAGTGTCTTCTCGACCATGGTCCGGAGGCGACCGCGATCGATCTGGAGCCATTGCGCCAAGTCCTTGAGAAGCCGGATGTCGGCAGCGGTGACCTGGCCCTTTGCTCCGGCTACCCTCAACGAGAGATCCATGATGTCGAGACGACCGACCATGGGGGCGATCTCCACGATCTCTTTGCAGATATCTCCCAGGTTGAGGCGTCCGCCCCGCAGGAAGAAAGCGGCGGTCTTGCGAAGGGCCTGTTCCAGCTCCAGACGCGCCCCCTCGGAAGCGTCCCCCGAACCGAAGTTGGTCCGGACCCAGCCATGAATCACGTTGATTTCGGGCTCCTGGAGGGCATTGTTGGCCGCGCCCACGCTGAAGGCCAGTCCCACGGCCAGGGTCTTGGCCCGCTGGATGTTGTCGTCGATGTCGAGATAGCCGATCTCGATGTTCTCGAAGGCGCCGATGCACGTGCCGGTGGCAAGCTGCTCGCCGGTCGAGCGGGAGACGATGGAGATGTCGAATCGCAGTTCGCGGTGCCCTTGTCGCGGCAGCACGAGCCATTCCGGCGAGATCTGCGCGACCGCCATCCAGTCCTCCAGGACTGTGTGCTGGTGGCAGAGTCGCCCGATTTGCGTCTGATAGGTGAATTGAGACGTTCGATTGATCGGCCCCTGCTTGGGCCGAACCAGTGCAGGCAAAGCCGGTCCCTTGCGATCGGTGACGTCGCTCAGCGCGGCCTTGAGGTCGACGTCGTGTCCGTCGTCCGGCGCCTCGATGACGCCGCAGATATCCACGATCAGGACTGTCTGCCACGTATCGCCTTTCGGCTCTCTTCCGATCCGGGCTCGGCAGTTCAGTCCGGTCAAGTCGACGGTTCGATCGGATTTCCCCGATGGGTCGGTCTGCTGGTTCTGGCTGCTTTCGGCAGTGTCTTGACCGTCTCGGTTCCCGGTTGGCGGAAGATCTTCCTCCTTGTTCATCCGCGAAGCACCTGCCGACTTGTGGAGACGGCGAATCCGCGAAACGGTCTGTCCGACTCGGTCCGGCAGATGCCTCACGATGCCGGTCGTCCAGCGTGTGATGGCCGCACTCCAGTTGCCAAGGTGCGCCAGCACCATGCGGGCGTATGCCACCCCCGAGGACAAACGGGCTGAGTCACTCTCGGTCGCTTGCGGACTCCGGCGTCGCATGCCGATGAAGACCCCGGCCGCCACCCCGACGACCATCGCCGCAACTGGAATCAGAATTCTGAGCATGGGACGTAATCCCGCATTCTACTGGACCTTGAGTGTTTGCATCTCTTTGGCACCTTCCGTTGCCTCCGCCTGTGATTCTGCTTCGTCCTGGTCCAGCGAGACGTCCACTTCGAGGACTCGACCGGAGTCGACGTCTTCGAATTTGCAGTGCATCCTCTGGTTGAGATCGTAGCTGTAGGTGACGTTGATGGGACGCTCGGCCGGCCGGTTCGGCGGCAACTCGAAGCGATGCGTCGCAATGGTGTTGACATAGGACGGATCGGAATCCTCGCCCTGGGTGACGGTCACCTCGACCTTCTCCTGGCCCTGGGAGACCGTATAGAAGGTCTGCGTGGCCTCGCACGGCAGGGGTGTGTTCTTCTTGAGAATGATCCGGTTCTGGATCACGCGGCGGCCGGTCTCCTTGTCGATCGGCGCACAAATCGTCCCATAGCTGTGGTTGCATACGTCGGTCAGGCAGATGTCCTGCAAACCGGTGCGGATGCCGGCGTCGACGGCGTCGGGGTTCTGACGCACCGCGGTCAGACCGGCGTGCAGCGCTGCGCCGAGTGCGACGCACTCATCGACGTTCACCGCGCTTTCCGGCGGAAACCCGAACGTCTCTTCCAGATGCGTTCGCACCATGGGTACGCGGCTGCTGCCGCCGACCAGCAACACGGTATCGACATCGGAAGGTTTGATGCCGGCTTCTTCCAGCGCAACCTCCACCATCATGTCCGTACGAGCCACCAAGGGAGCGATTGCCTCTTCGAACATCTCCCGCGTGACCTCCACCCGCATGCTCCCGGCCGAACCATAGAGCATCTTCTTCGCTACGGGACGGCGCGACAGCGTCTTCTTGATGTCTTCGGCCTCGTCTTCGTACTTGGCTCGGTCTTCCTCCGTGGCGATCAGATCGGTGCCGAACTTGTCCCGATAGAGCTTCTGAAGGATCTCGATGACCTTGTTGTCGAAGTCGATGCCGCCGAGGGCGTGGTCGCCCTGCGAACAGACGATGTCCATCTGAAGACCGTTGACGTTCATCAGCGTCACGTCGAACGTGCCACCACCCAGGTCGTATACAAGCACCTTGCCGGAGACCTGGCGGGTCGTGGCATAACACAGTGCCGCCGCCACGGGCTCGTTGACGATCGCGATCACGTTGAGACCGACGGCGGTTCCGGCATCCATCGTTGCTTTGCGCCGGATCTCGTCGAAGTGAGCCGGGACGGAGATCACTGCATCGCGGATCTCGCCGTGAGCAGTCTCGGCGTCCTGCTTGAGCTTCTTGAGGATCAGCGCCGACAGCTCCACCGGGGTCCAGTCTGTTCCGTCGATGCCCACCTTGTACTCGGTGTCGCCCATGTGGCGTTTGATCCACCGAACCGAACGCGCCGGGTTCAGATGCCTCGAATTGAGGGCCTCGATCCCCACGCGGATGAGTTCAGGGTTCTCTTCATCGAAGAAGATGGCCGATGGGGTCAGTCGCTCTCCGTCCGCGTTTGGAACGATCTCCGGTTTGCCGATCGCGTTGAGGATCGCCAGTTCCGAAAACGTCGTTCCCAGATCAATGCCGACGATGTTAGCCATGATTTTCTCCTGCGTACAGCTTCGTCCTACAGAGTGCCTCGCGCCGTCCGAAGACGCGCGCCGAGGCAACTCAGCCGAATAACTTGACTTGCGCCGTCCTGACGACCTTATAACTGTCCTCGTCCGTCACATATCGATAGCCGGGCCGCACCACTTTGGCGATCGTGCCGACCTGGCTTGGTTCCCGCGTTGTTTCCTTCTCTTTGATGGCCTCCGCCAGCTTCTCCTGGCCACGATAGTCGGTGCCGATGTCGGGACGGTACTGCTCGACGCCGCTGGATTCCAGGGCAAACAGCAGTTCGTCACGGACTTCTTCCAGTTGCAGGACGCTTTCGTCGTTTTCGTTCAGCCGGTCGATTCGATTCTCGAGATTGTCGATGCAGCGAATGACCCGCAGACAGAACGTGCGGACAATGCTCCAATCGTAGCCATCCTGGAGTTTCTCCACGCGGTCCTGCTGGCAGGCGGCGTACTCGCGAATGGCGGAGACCTGCTGCGCCAGTTCCTTGAGCGTGCTGCCCAGCGGCTCGGATTGATCGCGCGACGCCTGCTGCACGCTCTGCGCCATCTGCCGGAACTCGGCAATCTGTCGCTGCAGGTCCTCGGCCTGCTCCGTCAGCGGATTCTCGACCGGTGCTGCCGGCGAATTGGCCGTGAGAATCTCGGTTGAACCAAGTACGGCCACCCTCGGCCTCGGTGTGAACCGTTGCTTTTGGGACGCCGTCTGCGCCGAATACTCATCGTCCGTCGGCGACGACCATTCCATCTGTGCCGACCATTCCTGCTGTTCCGACGGTTCGTCCGACATCAGCAGAGCGACGGCGTCGTCCTGCGGCCTCGGTTCGATGGCGAGCGTCGGACGTCCGGCCGGCAGATCCCGATGCCGCCGGGGCACCAGGAAACGCTCGCCGTCGTCGCGGTCGTTCCGATCAGGATCGCACCATGACGGGGTCGAGACAGGCTCCGATTCGTCGCTCTCCCCGTCGGGTAGCTCAAACGCGATCTCCGGCTCGTCTTCGTCGCCTTCCTCCTCAGTCGGCTCGTCGTGAAGAATCGTCGTCAACTCCGTCGGTTCTGAATCGATGCTGGCCGGCCGTTTGACACGGCACCTGGTGAGGGCTTTGAACGCTCGGGCCACCAAGCACAGTGCCCAAATCACGAAACAAATCCCGAACAGGGCGCCGCCGATCGACAGGCACACCACCGAGATCGTCTGTGTGATCTGCTCCTGCTCTCGACGCTGGCGATACTGTGTGACTTCGTCCTCCCATCCCGATCCGTACAGGTAATCGGCGATGTCCCCCGGGTTCATCTCGCCGGCGGCCAGTCGGGGCAGATCGGCGTGAAGACGTGCCTTCTGCTCGGCCGTCAGTTCCTCCGGGGTCTTGTTCTTACGGTCCTCATCCAGTTCGAGGACCAGTCGATTCTGCTGTTCCGGGGTCAGACGGTACCAATGGCCGTACTTCTGAAGATAGTCCGCCGACTGCAGCGTATCTGTGGCGGCGGCCGGGGTGGCGATCCGCTCGGCTTCGGTCTGCTTCCGCAGCCACGCCAGCGAAAGGCCTCCAATCATCAAAAGGGCCAGTCCGAGTATCGCACACTTCTTGAGCATGATTCACATCAGTTCACAAATAGTTCAAGGCGGATTCACCATCCCCTTTGTCGGCTGCCATCGCCCGTCGATTGACCAAATCCCCTGGATTTGCATGGTCTGTCGTGGCCGATCGCGCCCGGCGTTCCGCCGGCGTCGTGGCTCGGCCGGCCGGCCAAGACGCCTTCCAGGGCCGGCAACAGCGATGTATGTGCCCCGGCGACCGCCACGTAAAATATAGGAAACAACCGAGAACGGTCAAATCGAGGGACGACGCGATGCGTCGGTGATGTGAGAGACACAGGGGGACCCGTCCGATAAGCGGAGGTTTGGATGCGCAATCGACTGCTGATTGGCTCAGGCCCGGATTCTCAGACGGAACGCTTACCGCCGCGCGGCTCAGGCGTCGAAGAGCTCTCGGGCCAGATCGTCGCCGAGGTGATGGGCGTAGTACTGCCGCATCATCTTGTTGCCGCCGGTGCAGGCCTTGTCCAGCGAGCGGAACACGCCGGTGCGGGTCAACAGGACGATGGCGATACAGGCGGCCACATTCACGGCACTGCGGCGGTACTGACCGAATCGTTCGCCGAGCGAAGGCTCCGCCCGCAATCGTTCGAGTTTTCGGGCCTTCGGGGCGTCTCGCAGATCGTGTTCGAGCATCCTGATCGTGTGGGCATTGGCTCGACCGAGCAGGTCAAGGCTTTGCGGCTGCGACCGCAGAAGAGAAAGGGCCATCTCCACGTTCCGCAGGGCGGCCAAGCGTCTCTGGCAGCGCGCGCAGGTGGCCACATGGCGACGGACCCAACCCGCCTCCGGCCCCAATCGACGACCCAAGGCAGCGGCAAACCACTGGCGGGTGCGCCGGCACTTGCTGACGGGCGGTGTCAAAGTAGGAAAAAGCCGTTCTCGAATGTCCAGCGGCTTCATGGTTGCTCCTCTCTATTCATCCAGGCGGCCAGCAGTTGCACGGCCTTACACCGATACACGCGGGCGGTGCCTGTCGATATGTGCAAAGTACGGGCGACTTCTTCATAGGGCAGTTCGCCCAGATCGCGCAGGGCGATGACGCTTCGCAGAGGGTCCGGCAATTCGGCGATCAGGCTTCGGAGCCTCTCTGTCAGGCGCCGGGCGTCGAAGTCGGGCTCGGTCGATTCCGCATGCTGGGCTCGAATCTCCATCTCCGACAGGGTTCGACTCTCCACGACCCGGCGTCGCAGCATGGTGATGGCGGCATTGCTGGCCGTGCGGAACAGGTAGGCCTTGATGTGCCTGGGCTGACGCCGGTCGTCGCGATG
>JAAYBA010000250.1 GCA_012719085.1 Planctomycetota bacterium | reverse complement strand
GTCGATGGGCCCGGCCTGCGCGCAGTGGAGGCCGGAGCGGCTCTGCGATGAGACCACCTTCCAGAACGGAAATCCCGACAGCAACCAGCGGAGTGCCTCGAAGTCTCCGCTTTCGAATCCATCGCGTCCAACGCCGGCCCACGACTGGCAGAAGGCCATCAGATCGAAGCTGTTGACATGTCCGTCGGGCAACCCCAGGCCCCAATGACCGGCAATATCGCAGGCGGATACGCCGTCGGTTCGGTGCCAGGCGTTCGCCAAGATGGCGAAATCTCGCATGTCCAGTTGCCGATTGCCATCGAGATCCCCCGAAACCTCTCGCGCAAAACTCAGCCTGAACCAAGCGTATGGAACGCTCGAACTGTAAGATCCCTTGAGATCGGGCAGGGCAAGGACACCAGCCCATTTCTCAACGACCTTTCGCACATCGTAGACGGGGAAGTCAGCGGACGAATCGAGGGGATCGTATTGCTGGATGGTGATCGGTTTGGGGCCGAAGTCGTTGTCGTACGCCTGGCCGGGCAGGCCAAACACCAAGTCATGGCTTTGCGGGGATGACAGCAGGACTGGATCGCCCGCAAGCGATACGAGGCTCAATTCCAGACAGACGTCGGTTGTACTCGCCAACGGCCGGGCATCCAACGCCAATTCGGCTGGGCTCCCGGGATCTGTGTCCGAGAGCACTGAGACGATCTTCATCTGTTGCGGTTTTGAGCCAGATCCGTATGGGCTGTCGTGGTGGTCGAGCCCTTCGGCTGCATCTTGCTTGTGGACGATCTGGAGAGAGCCATCTCCGCCGTCTGCGCCGCCTGCCATACGGCTCACGATGGTCAGCACCTGCGGCGGGTGATACTCGTAAATATCGTATATGGTCGCGCCCGACTGCAGGCGAGCTTCCAGCTTGTATGTATGAGGTCGGGACAGATACGCTTCGACTTTCTCCATGAACTTGGCGTAGGAAGAGTAATGGCTGCCGATCATCGCCGGCGCGATGACGAAGGTGCTGTTCCCGGCGGCATACTTGGAGAAGCGTCCATCCAGGTAGAGTCCGTAGCTGCTGACCCACTTTGCAGGAGCGACCCATCGAGCGTCGGCGCGAAGCCAACCGTTATGCCCGTCCCATGAGGGGGAGAGCGAGACGGAGAAATCCAGGTCCTGGTATACTTCCGCGGGGCAAGCCCGGGCGGCGATCAACAGAGCCGTGACAGACAGCGATATGAAACCTGTGTGCCGGATACGGGCGATCATTCCTCTTCCTCCTGGCGATACAGTCCCGGGGTTCCTTCCGTTCCGCGTTGAACTGTTGCGCAACAGCCTGTAGGAACCCATCATAGTGGCCTGGACCCACACAGGCAAGCCAAAAACAAGACAGGCGAGGTCCGGGGACTGCGGCACGATGCGTGCGATTTCCCGTGGCGGGACGTTGCGGTGTTCGAGTGCAATTTGTGGGGATAGGGATTGATTTATGAAACAAGTGTTTTAAACTGGCGTGTTAAGCGTTTGTTTCTGACGATGGGCGGTGTGCCCGCACGAACTATCGGCGAGGACCCATGACCGAGCGAAGCGTCCAGGATCGACTGATGGAAGCGGCGGAGGAGTTGTTCTGCCGGCGTGGGTTCAAGGACACGAGCGTCCGAGAGATCGCCGCTGCCGCCGGGTGCAATGTTGCGGCGATCAACTACTACTTCGGGGGCAAGGAGAAGCTCTACGTTGCGGTCTGGGGGCGCTGGCTGGAGCAGATGCGAGAGGCCCGTATCGACGCGATTCGCCGGGTCATGTCGGGCGACGGGCAGCGGTCCCTGGAGACGCTTCTGGAGTCCTATGCCCGGACATTTGTTGAACCGCTGGCCGCCGAGGAGCGACTGCATCAAAGGCAAGGGTGCAGCCGGTTTGTGGAGTTGATGGTCCGCGAGATGGTGGATCCGCACCTGCCAACGGATATGTTCGTTCGCGAGATGGTCTCGCCGGTGATGGTGGTGCTGAGCGAGGCCGTCGAAACGTTGTGTCCGTGGCTGGAGCCGTCGGTTGTTCCGCACGTCATCCTGTCGGTTGTTGGGCAGCTCGTGCATGCAATCGCGGTCAGGCAGATGTTTGGTCGGTGTGACGACTGTGACGTCCCTCGACTGGACCTGGAGCAGATGGTTCAGCACATCGTCAGGTTTTCAGCCGCGGGGATTCGCGGTTATGCCAATGGAGAGAGAAAATGAAGTCCCAAGCCCGTTTGGTTCTGCATGCTCTGTCGTATTGCGTCGCGGTCGGGCTGGCCGGCGGTTGCATGATGGGGCCCAAGTACTCGCGGCCTGAGACGCCTGCTGAGACAGCGACGAGCTTCGTTCACGCCCCGGCCACTCAGGTCGCCGGCGGCGTTGAGGAACTGGACTGCTGGTGGGAGCGGTTCGGTGATCCGGTGACAGCCGACCTGGTCCGGCAGGCCCTGGAGGGCAACTACGACCTGAAGGCCTCGGCCGCCCGGGTGCTCCAGGCTCGCGAGGGCCTGTCGGAGGCGAAGGGCCGGCTCTGGCCCGAGGTCTCTTACGGCATTACGCGGGACCGCAGCAAGCGCTACTTCAATTTCGGCGGTGGCGGTGGCGGCGGCGAGGGCCTCGACGACCCGAACAATCCTCTGCTTTCGGCGTTCAGCGGCGGGTTCAGCCCGTTGACGACGACGTGGTCACAGGACATTTCGGTTTCGTACCTGGTGGATTTCTGGGGCAAGCTGCGTCGGGCCAAGCGGGCGGCATGGGAAGATCTGCTGGCCTCGGAGGCCAATCGACAGGCGTTGACCAACTCGACGATCGCGCTGGTGATCCAGGCGCGAATCGATGTGGCCGTGGCCCAGAGACGTTTGGCGCTGGCGAAGGCGGACGTGGAGAGCCTTGAGCGTACGCTGGACATCACCGAACGTCGGCATCGCCAGGGAGTGATCGGGCCGGTGGACGTCCGTTTGGCCCGCGCCAGTCTGGAGGGGGCCAAGGCGCAGGAGCCGGGCATCGCCTCGGCGCTGGCGATGTCGCGTCATTCGCTGGATGTGCTGGTGGGCCGGCGGCCAGGGGCTTCGCCCGATCTGCCGGAGACCTTGGCCGATCTGCCGGAATTGGCATCGGCCCCGGTGGGCGTTCCCGGCGCGCTGCTGGACCGCCGTCCCGATGTGCGGGCGGCCGAGTTCGCTCTGCGGGCGGCCAACGAACGCGTAGGCGTCAGCATTGCGCAGCTCTATCCCGACTTGATCCTCAGCGCCAGCTATGGGCGCAGCGCCGACCGGTGGGAGGACATCTGGAAGGACTTCTCCGAGACCTATTCGGCCGCGTTCAACCTCGCCCAGCCGATCTTCCGAGGGGGCCAGCTTCGCGCCCAGGTCCGGGCGGCCAAGGCCCGGTACGAGGAGGCGGCGGCCGTCTACGGCGGTGTGGTCCTCGACGCCATGCGGCAGGTCGAGGATGCGCTGATCGGTGAGCAATTGTTGCAGCGTCAGCTCGAGCACGCCCAGGTCCAGTTGCAGGAGTCTCGAGCCGCTGAAGAGCTGTCGAGGCGTCGCTACGAGCAGGGGGTCGAGGGTCTGCTGACCGTGTTGGAATCGGAACGGCGACGGCACGCGGCGGAAGAGCAGTTGGCGATCCTCAAAGGGCAGCTCTGGACCACTCGGGTCAACCTTCATCTGGCGCTGGGCGGCGACTGGGCCGGCGCCCCGGTGGATCAGTCGCAGGTGGTGAAGAAATGACGAACAAGACGACGTCAACCGGGGGATGTGAGCCATGGGCCGACGGCGGAGCGTCATCGCAGCGAAACGGCCGGCACGGGTTGCTGTTCGCCTTCGTGGTGGCTGTAGGCCTGTTCGCCTTGGCTGTGCTGGTTCTGCTTCGCCGGCCGGTCGAGCAGATCGAACCGGAGGTTTCGCCGCCGGTGGTTGAGGTTTGCAGGCTCCTGGCGGGTGAGACCCCAATGGTCGTTCAGTCGAGCGGTGCGGTCCGGCCGGGGATTGAGGTGGACGTTGTGTCGGAACTGACCGGGCGGGTGGTATTTGCGCATTCGGAACTGAAGGCCGGCGGCGTCATCCGGGCGAACGAGAGGATTGTCCAGATCGATCCTCGTGAATATGAACTGGGGGTGCGGCAGGCCCGTGCGGCGCTCGCCGAGGCACAGGCCTCACTGGATGTGGAGGTCGCAGAGGCCGAGGCGGAGCGTCGCCAATGGGCCCAACTCTCACGAGAGACCGAGCCCGATCTGCCGCTGGCGCTGCGAGAGCCTCGGATTCGTCGGGCCAGGGCGGTTCTGGAGTCGGCCAACGCGCAACTGGCGGCGGCGGAACTGAAGCTCGAACGGACGACTATCTCACTGCCGTTCGATGCGATGATCGCCGGTGATGCGGTGGACCTGGGGCAGTATGTGGCGATCGGTCAGCGTCTGGCGACCGCGTGGGGGATCGATGCGTTCGAGGTCGAGCTTCTGCTGGATGGCGACGATGTGGCTTGGCTGGAGCTGTTCCCGGCCTCGGATGCCCTTGCCGGCCGGTCGGATGGAGATCGAATCTTGGCCGATGTGCGGGCCGACTTCGCCGGCGGCGTACACACCTGGACCGGATACGTAGCACGTACGATAGGGCAGGTGGACCTCGCTTCACGGCTGGTTCCTGTCGTGGTGGAGATCCCCAGGCCGTTGGAGGCCTCCGCGAACAGGCCGCCGTTGCTGCCGGGGGTCTTTGTAGAGGTCCGCATCCCCGGAAAGACACTGAACCGGGCGACGGCGGTGCCGTTGGCGGCAGTCCGTCGCGGCAACCGCGTCTGGATCGTTGAAGACGACCGGATGGTGGTCCGGCCTGTGGAGATCGTGCGGACCGATGCGGCGTATGCCTATGTCACATCGGGTCTTCCTGATGAGGTCCTGGTCGTTGCCGGGCCGATTGCCGGACTCACGGAAGGGATGGCGGTCTGTATCTCAGAGGCTGTTGGCGAGCCCTCTGCTCCGTAGGCCGGCTGGTTTGAGGCGCGTCCGCCAACAGAAGAGGCGTTATTCTTCCGGTTTTCTCCGGCTCCAGTTGATTTCTCTGGCAATTGCAGGCCGAAGGTCAGATAATCACGTTGTGATCTGACTGGGATAGAAAGCGGCGGGGCATGGATGTACGACCGACTGCGATCTCACTTCGACACGCCCTTCCGCGCCGGGAGACCGGTAGATAGGCCTCCTTTTTCGTCCTGTC
>JAAYBA010000249.1 GCA_012719085.1 Planctomycetota bacterium | reverse complement strand
GGCGTGCGCATCGTCGGCGAGGTCACGCCGGAGCGACTCGAAGTGCTCCGCGCCGCCGACGAGATCCTCATCGACGAGATCAAGGCCGCCGGACTCTATCGGCAGATCTCCCAGGCCCTGGCGGTCCTGGTGCCCGTCTCCACCGTCGGTGTGATGGGCGACGAGCGCAGCTACGAAAGCGTGATCGCCCTGCGCGCCGTCGAAACGACCGACTTCATGACCGCCGATTTCTCGCACATCCCCTACGACGTCCTCGGCCTGATCTCCACCCGCATCATCAATGAGGTCCGCGGCGTCAACCGCGTCGTCTACGACGTCTCCAGCAAACCCCCTGCCACCATCGAGTGGGAGTAACCCAGGTCGTTGGGCCTCTCCGCCGCCGTCGTGACGGCAACAGCGCTTGACACGACGGCGGGATGGGGCGCATACTATCACCGGTGATACGGTGAAATTCACACAGTACTTCATGCACATGCGAAATCGGGAAGACCGCAAGACGATCCGCATGGAGTGGATCGAGCAGGCGGTGTTCCACCCTGTCAGGGAGCACGTGCAGGCTGATGGGCGGATCAGACGCTGGGCCAGGATCGCCGAGGCAGGAGACCGGTACCTCCGCGTGGTCCTGTTGGAGGACGGCCGGACCGTCCACAATGCGTTTTTTGACCGCTCGTTTCGCGAGGTGACAGATGAACGTTAGATACTTTCCTGATACCGACACGCTGCTCGTCAATTTCAGTGACCGCAAAATCGCTAAGACGCACGACATTGGCGAGAACGTACTGGTCGAAATGGATGAGGAGGGTCATCTGGTGAGTATGACCATCGAGCATGCCAAGCAGCAAATGAATGTGACCGAGTTCTCCTACCAACTCGCCACCAGTTGATGTCGTTGGTCATAACGCCGGGCCCGGTCCCGTTTGATTCCGGATCATCGCAGAATCCGCGGCGTCAACCGCGTCGTCTACGACGTCTCCAGCAAGCCCCCCGCCACCATCGAGTGGGAATGATCCGATTGCGGATTGGCAATTGCTGATTGTGGATTGTCCTTCTGCCAGTCGCGCGTCTCCGCGCACAACACACTGTGGACGAGCGAGGCCGCTTGTCCCACGAAGCAATACCAAACCCATCCGCCTCCGCCCTGCTGCCTTCCGCCTACGGCCCGATTTTTTTCCTTTGCCGTTGGCGTCATCCCGGCTACAATGGAGCCATGAGCGTGAGACTGCGAGACGAGTGCGCTGTATGGAACACGCAAGAATGCGCGGGCAGCGATGAGACGTTCCATCCTATCTTGGCATGAGGTGTGCGTATGGACTGGTACTGGATTCTTCCGGTGATCCTTCTTCTCGCTGCTGCCTCCAGAAGCTCCGGCACATGGTCACCCTTTCAGTCGGAGCAGGTCAAGGAGATCTGTGCCCATATGACCCGAGACGAACGCCGTGCCACCGCCTGGAGAGGTGCGGCGTACGGCCTGCTGATCGCTCTCGTCTTTGGGATGACGGCCGTCCTTCTTGGGATGGTGATCTGGCGGTCCGCCCTGGTTGTTGTGGCGCTCTGGGTTCTGATACTCCCCTTGGCCGTTTTGTTGTCTCGCAAGAAGTGGTGGCCGCAGGTGGTCCGATCGCACCAGCGTTTCCTCGCCTCCACCGAATGGGCCCAAAGCCAGGGGATCAAGCCGGAAGAGATCCGATTGTATACATGGCAGAAATGACGCATGGATACGAACAAGCGGTTGCGC
>JAAYBA010000248.1 GCA_012719085.1 Planctomycetota bacterium | reverse complement strand
TGCGGTGTTCCTGCTATCACGTGCCGTCGGGTGGGATGCTGCTCGGCGAGGGAGGCATCGGCACAGGTATGTGGGAGCCCGTTTGGGCGGATGGCAATGGCGAAGGCTGACATATGACCATTCTGGCGGGGATCGATGAGGCGGGGTTCGGACCTTTGCTGGGGCCGCTGGTGGTCTGTTCCTGTGCATTCGCCGTGGCGCCCGAGCACATCGAGGCCGATCTGTGGCAGGTTCTCCGCAAGAGCGTCGGCAGGACGCGCAAGCACCTCGGCGGCCGGCTGCTGATCGCCGACAGCAAGAAGGCCTACAAGCGCGATGAGGGACCGGGCCATCTGGAGCGGACCACCCTTGCCGCGATGCGAAGCCTCGGGCAGTCGCCCGATACCCTGAGCGGGCTGCTGAAGCGGCTGTGTCCGGAATGCCATCCTCGCGTGATGGAATACCCGTGGTATCGAGGGGCCGAATCCCGGTCTCTGCCCTCGGATCGGGCCGAGTTGCGGATTGCCTCGGGGGTCTTCGCCGATGACATGGCGACCAGGCAGGCGAAGCTGATGGGTGTTTGTGCCTATTGCCTGGACGCCGGTCACTACAACACGCTCGTCGAACGCATGAAGAACAAATCGCAGGTCCTCTTCGTGACGACCACGCGCCTGATGCAGGGCCTGATGGATCGGTTCGCCGATCGGGACATCCACATTTTGATTGACAGGCAGGGGGGACGCATGCATTATCGCGAGCATCTCCTGCGCAGTTTCGGACAGATGGAACTGCGAATCGTGGAGGAAACCGAGCGGACCAGCCGATATGTGCTGCAGGGTCGCACGCGATGTGTCCATTTGAGCTTCGAGGTCGGGGCTGACGACCGGCACCTGCCGGTGGCTCTGGCGTCGATGGTCGGCAAGTACGTTCGGGAACTGCTGATGGAGTGCATGAACGACTATTTCGGGAAGATGAGCCCCGATCTGAAGCCCACCGCCGGATATTGGACGGATGGCCTGCGGTTTCTCGAAGACCTGCGACGGTTTGTGCCGGAGCTTCAGATCGACAGACGTCAGTTCGTGCGCTGTCGATGAGTTGTGGCCGTGACGGCATGCGCAGGAGGCGTCGTGCATTCGGTCCAGTCGAGTGATAGCAAATGCCTGTAATTCGCGAACGACAAGAACAGACGTGGCTGACGACAGCGTCCCTGGTGATTCTGGCGGCGGTGGCGCTGGCGACCACGCTGATCTACACCCGCGCGGTGATGATCCCCTTCGTCGTGGCGCTGTTCATCGTGGCGCTGGTTTCGCCCGTTGAGGATTTCCTGGTCAAGCGGCTGCGGCTGCCCCGCATCATCGGGATCCTCGCGACCTTCCTCGTGGTGATGGCCGTGATCGTGCTGGTCTTCCTTCTGGTTGCCCAGGCGACCACGATCATCGTCCTGACAGCGGGGGAGTACAGCGCCAGCTTCGCGTACATGGCGGACAAGATCCTCGAACCGATCGAGTACCTTTATCGCCAGGAGGAGCCGCCGCCGGCAGCGCCGAACGACGCCGGCCCGCTGCCATCGGCGGCGCCCGGGGTGCCCGCGCCGACGCCGCGTGAGCCGGAGCCATTCGTGCTGTTTCCTCTACTGGAGGAGGCCGAAAACAAGGCGACGCTCGGGATGCGGCCCCATTCGGAGCAGGCGGGGGATGAGCCCAACCTGCCGGAGGAGCTCGAACAGGTCATCTCCCCGGACGGGCTGGCCGCCAAGGAGTTGAGAATCGACACCAAGCGAATCGTCATGGATATGAGGAACTACATCTTCAATATCGTGACCAATACGTTTGGAACGATCCTCGGGCTGATTTCCGGCATGTTCTTCGTCATCATCTTTGTGATCTTCCTGCTGTTGGGCCGCAATCCCTACAGCGAACACTCGCCGGTCTATTCGGAGGTGGTGCACAAGATCCGACGCTACGTCGGCATCAAGGTGGTCGTTTCTGCGATCACCGGCCTGCTGGTCTGGTCGATCCTGACGTTCGTCGGCTTGAAACTGGCCGGCGCCTTCGGGATCCTGGCGTTTCTGCTCAACTTCATCCCGTCGATCGGTTCGATCATTGCCACGCTGTTGCCCATCCCGATTGCGGTGGTGCAGTTCCAGTCATCTCCCTGGATGATCGTCCTGGTCGTGGCGGTTCCGGGTATTCTCCAGAACATCCTGGGCAACTTCATTGAGCCGAAGCTGCAGGGCGAGGGGCTGAATCTGCATCCCGTGACCGTCGTCCTGGCGCTGTCGTTCTGGGGGCTTCTCTGGGGCATTGTGGGCATGTTCCTGGCGGCGCCGATCACGGCCGCGCTGCGCGTCGTCCTGATGCAGTTCGACACGCTCAAACCGATTGGAAAGCTCCTCGCCGGCGATTTCAGCTCGGCCAAGGCGCGGGTCATTTCGTGACCGATTCGTGCCGAGGGGGTGCTATGGGGCGTCGGCGTCAGGCCTTGGCGAGTTCTTCGTTGAGCAGGCGGATCTGGCGGGCTTCTTCGCGAACGACCTTGTCGAGGATCTCCTGGGTTGCCGGATCGCGCGCGAAGTCCTTCAGGCCTTGGTAGAAGATGATCACCTCGTTGGCGCGACGTACGGCGTCGCGGAGAATCTGTCGCTTGGTCTCCTTGCCGGTCAGTCGTCCCGGCGCGTCCTGCTTGGTGCCGAACCACGTCAGGCCGGCCATCACCTCGGGGTTGCTCAGCACGTAATTGTCCGGGTCAAATGTCCCGAACTCGCCGGTCTTCTCGGAGAAGCGTTTCCGCATCCGGGACCAGATCTTGACATGTTTGGCCTTCCAGTTGGCCAGGCGATAGTGGATGTCGCGGATCTCCGGGTCGGCGAAAAGCTGTGCAGTCTTCAGATAATACCGGGCGCCCTTGTTCTCGATCTGCTCGGCGATCTGCAGGACTTCAAACACGTTGAATTTGGTGTCCATGCTGTATTTCCCTGAGCGAGTGAATACTCCCAAGTCCCCCCAGACCCTGTGTGGTCATCCGGTCCACGGCCGAATGCCACGTTCGGTGTTGGAAGGGCAGCGCCGACCACTATTATTATAGTCGCCGAGACCGGTCGGTCAAGGCAAAACGCCGGTTTGTGGGGGACGCCACCCCGGGCGATGCGGTGGTTTCATGCGCGGCCCCAGGGCGGTATACTGATCGCGACTTCACGATGTGGCTGTCGAGGCGGATGTGCCGTTGACAGGCCGCGCCGGGTCGAAAGGACGATTGTCAGAGGACCGAGCGGACGCAAGGCAGGAAAGAGACGGACATCATGGAACATGACCAATCTGTGGCCGAGACGCCGGTCCTGGCGAACCTGACGATGAAGATCGTCCACGACAACTGTCCCTTCGACGACCGGCTGAGGACGGCCTGGGGGTTTGCGGCAACGGTGGCGGGGCCCGAAAAGACGATTCTATTCGACACCGGCAGCGATGGGACGCTGCTCCGGGAGAATATGGCGTCGATGGGGATCGACCCTGGCGGCATCGACAGCGTTGTCCTTTCGCACGTCCACGCCGACCACACGGGCGGACTCGTGGGTTTGCTGAAGGCCCATCCATCCGTCGAAGTCTTCCTGCTGGGCTCGTTCCCCGCGCGCTTCAAGGAGACGGTGCGAGGATATGGAACGGGCGTTGTCGAGGTCGAATCACCGACGATGATTTGTCCCTGCGTGTATTCGACCGGTCCCATGGGCCGGCGGATTCACGAACAGACTCTGGTCGTTCGCACCGCCAGGGGCCTGGTCGTCCTGACCGGCTGCGCCCATCCCGGCGCCGATAAGGTCGTCGAGCAGGTGCGGGCCGTGCATGAAGGGGACATCCTGCTGGTGATGGGCGGCTTTCATCTGGGATGGGCCACGGACAGCCGGATCGAACGGGTCATCCGCACCTTCAAGCGACTCGGCGTTCGATACGTGGCCCCCACCCATTGCACGGGCGAGAAGGCGCAGAACCTCTTCCTGAAGCACTTCAAGGATCGCTGTCTTGACGTCGGTGTGGGCAAAACGATCGCTCTCGCCGATCTGAAGTGACGCTAGTCGTGACGTCGCCTCAGACCGACGAGAGCGGTATTCGACACGGGCGGGCGCTGTGGTTGTGACCACAGGCCCCGATCCGCCGTCAGTTGTCCATGTTTTGTTGCTGCATCTGCATCACCGCGCCCATGATCTCGAGCACGTGCTGCTTCGGAACGGCCAGGTCCACCGTCATCTTGCCGTTGGAGGCGTCGGAGGCCACCGCGAGATTGCTCTGCGTGGGGATGTCCGTTTGAGGCATGGGGATCGGTGCGAACGCGCTGGCCATCTTCATCAGGCGCAGGACGTTGATCGTCATGAAGAAGTCTGCCTTCTCGGCGCCCGGAATCATCGCCAGGGCGGCCTGGGCCTCGCCGGCGACTTGTTTCGGACCGCCCGCCTTGACCTGATCGATCAGCTTCTGGACCGCGCCCTGGGCATTCTGGCCCAAAGCGTAGACGAGCTGGTTGTTCACCGTGGCCATCTGGATATCGAGCCCGTCGCCGTACATGGCTTCGATCGCCTGGGTGGCCGGTGCATCGGGATCGGTGCCCTTCATATTGAACTTGATGCTGTCGATCGACACGCCCTCGTGGCTCGACGTGTTGCGCTTCAGATCGAACGACATCTGCATGCCCATCTCTTTGTAGAGATCGGCCATCGACCCGGCCGTCATGGCCTCGGCGGTCTCTTCGAGGACCTTGTAGAACGTCGCCGAGTCCTTCACGTCGGCCACGTATGTCACCTGGAAGGGCGGCTTGCTGTCGGTGTCCACGGAGAACGAGCCGGCCAGCGACCCGCCGAACGCGTTCATGGCGTCGGTCGCCATCTTCTTGAAGGTGGCGATGTCATCGGCCGACGCCTTATCGCCCATCATCTTCGGCAGCAGGTCGATGTAGGCCTCGTTGGCCTTCCGCCAGAAGGGACTGCTCATCGACCCGGCGAAGTTGACGGCGGCCCCGTCCGTCATGTACCCCATGAGCTTGTTGCCCGCGCCGGCCGAGTCACCCTTGAACATGTCGGCCATGCTGGAGCCGGGCGCGGCCGCCAGCACGAAACTGGCGCCGATCTTCTCGAAGCTGGGGCTCAGCGAGACACTGAAGTACTTGGTCTCTTTCATCAACACGTCGAGGATGGCGGCCGACGCCTCGATGTTGGCCGTCGCCTGCTTGGCCATTGCGTCCTGGCCCTGGGCCTCCAGGGCCTGCATTCCCTGCTTGGCTTCCTCGATCTTGGCCTGGATCATCGGGCCGAAGAGCTTGCCGGCCAGTTCGACGTTGGCGTAGATCCAGACGGGGGCATCCGTCGAGCGTTTCAGTTCGGCGGCATCCAGGGCGGCCGCCAGGGTCGATGCGCCGGCGCCCGAGGTCTTCATGGCGGTCAGGGCCTCTTCATTCCCGATCGTGCTGACCAGGGCGTAGCCGCCGACTTCGACGGTCGCCAGCGTGGCGGCGCCGTCCGGACCGATCTTGGAGATGCCCCGCCCGTCGGGCTGGCCGACGTTGGCGTTGTCGGAGACAAACTGCTGATAGTTGCGGACCGGGACGAGCACACCGATGCGGCTGGGATCGGGACCGCCGCCCGGAAGGGGGCCAAAGACGACGAAGCCACCCGCCATGTTCACCCCCTGAGGTTGGGCGCTGCCCAGGAACTGGGCCAACTGCGCCTTGACGGGCATGGAGATTCCCATCGGGAACAGCCCGGACAGAAACATGTCGATCTGGCCCAAGGCCCCGTCGAGGTTGTTGATCCGGACGCAGAACAGGCTGTCGGCCGGGACCATTTTCATCGGATCGCCCCAGGCCGCCGGAACAGCGACCGCAAGGCCGACGGCGCACAGGACCGACAAGATCAGTGCTCTCTTATACCCGCTTGACTTTGTCATCTTTCTTTTCCTCCCGAGACAGTTTCTTGACTGAGCGTTTCTTCGTTTGACGATGGGATCGAACCAGTATACGAGACGCCGATATCAAGGGACAGAAAAAAGCCCGGCGCGCGGAAGGTTTGCACGCGACGGGGCCACCATCATTTCTCAACTCGTCAGCGCCGGCGGTACTTGCCCATGATCTGTCCTTCGCCCAGGATATGCCCCTTCATGGCCTGGACCAGATCGGCCTTTCCGGGGTCGTGTCCCGGCGTCATCCTGGCGTCCAGGGCGTAAATCTTGAAGTAGTAGCGGTGCGTTCCGTTCGGCGGGCAGGGTCCGCCGTAACCGGTTCTGCCGAAATCACTTATGCCCTGTTGCGAGCCGTCAGGCAGCGTGGCTTGTCCGCGCAGGCCCTCGGGCAGCTCGTGCAATTCGCCGGGCAGGTTGTACAGCACCCAGTGCACGAATGTCCCTATCGGAGCGTCGGGGTCTTCGCAGATCAGGGCGATCGTCTGTGTCCCTGAAGGGACGGCGTCCCATTTCAGAGGGGGCGAATGGTCCTGTCCGTCGCAGGTGTACTGGGTCGGTATCTCGCCTCCATCGGGAAACGCAGGGCTGGTGATCTTGATCTCCATGTGCATGCCTCCTGCATGTTTTTCCAGTGCGCTCGTGCCGACTTCGGCCCGTTGTCGCCATGAGTTTGTACGCGGCCCGGCGACGCGAGTTCTTGGCGCGGCCGCGAGAGATTATCTGTGGATCTCCACGTCCAGCGTCTCGCCCTCGGCCAGCAGCAGGGGTTCGGCCAGTTCGATTCGAACCTGGTTGGCTTGCACGGAGTGCCTGGCTGGCAGCGTCCGGTCTGCACTGCGGACGGTGACCTGGGCAATCCTCCACTCCGGCGGAACGACAAACGCGAGCGTCTTGAGGTTCATCTGTCCCCATCGCAACTCGATCTGCTCGCGTTGTGTGTTCTCGTGGCGTTTCTGTGCAAACAGCCCCCAGCCCTCGGCGGCGGTGAAGGCGGCCTTGAAGTCCTCCGGGCTCATCCGGGGCGCGAAGCCGACATGGCCCCTTGGTCCGTGGTAGTCGAACCCGCACAGGGCGGTATAGACGCCCCAACTGGCCATGGCCCGCGCGTAGTGGTCGCCGCACTCGACCTCGTTGAACGGGTTGTGCCGGGCTGGGTGGTAGCGGTCGTGCACGGCGCGGCAGATGGCCAGCGCCTCGTCGATCATGCCTTCCCATGCCAGATGGCCGGCGACCTGGTATTCGATTCCCGTCCAGACCTCGCTGCGGTACCGCACGCCCTCGGCCATGAACTCGCTCTTGGGCCAGGTGCAGGTGAACAGGCCCGCCTCACCCGGCGAGACGAACCATCGCTCCGGCTTGTGCACGGCGTTGTACGGGCCGACATCCGGGGTCCAGTTGTATCTCCAGATCGACGCCAGGGCCTGCCTGACGCTCAACGATGGATAGATGTAGCCCAGTCCCAGTTGATGGGCCCAGCCCTGGCCGAAGAGCTGATCGGATAGACACCCCGGCCCATACTGGTATTTCGGGTGCCTGGCCAGATCGACGCGCTGGATGAAGTATTCGCCGTCCCACAGTTGCTCCATCGTCAGCCGTGAGCCGCTCTCGAAGATCCGCTTGCAGCGCTCGGCGAAGGCGTCGTCTCCCATCTCGCGAGCCATCGCCTCGCCCGCCCGCAGGGCCGCCAGGTACATCGATCCGACGAACGTGTTGGGCCCCTCGAAGTTGATGTCGAAGGTGTTGTGCTGGCTGTTCTCGATCAGGCCGTTGTCGTCGCCGTCCTGGCGGATCGAGAATTCCAGCGCCTTCTTGATCCGCGGCCAGTTGCGCTTGAGGAATGCGTCGTCGGCCGAGCAGAGGTGTTCGCGGTATGCCTTCAGGATGGTCCCCGCCTGTCCGTCGGCAGCGTATGCGGCGTCGCTGCGAAAGCCCACAAGGCCGCTGTCGGGGTGAAAGCCCTCCCCGAAGTCCTGCATTTCCCGGGCGCTGCGCTCCAGTTCGGGGAACAGCCGCGCCGGCGCGTGGGCATAGTTCCACACGTGCGTGCAGGTCCCGGCGCAGCAGCCGACGCCTTCCCACGCCCAGAACCGCCCATTCTTCCACCACTGGCACGTGCCGGTGGCGAGGTTGGCCACCGTCGAGTGCAGGCGAAACAGCAGCCAGCGGGGCAGCGTGCTGTCCTCATAGAATGTCTGGTGCCACAGCCTGGTCTGTCCGCTGAGCCGCTTGTGGTTGTCGAAAACATAATGGGCCACGCCGGCGGCGCTGTTGAAACGATTGGCGTATTCACGCCCGTTCTGATGGTTCGGGAAGAACCACGCCAAGACGAATGTGAACGTCTTCGCCTTCCCCGGCGCCAACTCGATCCTCTCCGTTTCGACCGTAGGACAAGGCTTGCCCATGAAGAACAGTCGATCCGCGGACGTGCGTGCCGCTCCGTCGACGGCCAGCACGAGCGAACCGGAGTCGGGCAGCTTGTCAAACGGCCCCATATCCGCGTCATAGGCCTCGTCGGCCAGTTCAATCTGATCGATGTTGATGTGCCCCCACCCGCCGGAATGGTGATCGACGATCTCGATGCGGGCGATCTTGCCCTCGAGGTCTTCGACGTTCCAGAAGTGCCATTCCAGCTTCTCGTTGTCTTTGCCCGTGGCGGTGCGCATCACCTGCTCATCGACGATCAAATTGATGCACGTCTCGTCGGCATGGCTGCCGCCGCCGATCAGGAAGTTGATGTACTTGCGTTCGATCGTCAGCGCAGGCGAGGTCAATGTGCCGTGCGGGCGATCGCCTCCGAGATAGGTGTTGACCAGGCCGCTGCCGAGAAAACCGCTGACGGACTGCTGGTTCGCCAGCGTGCCGTGCGCCGGCCCTTTGCCGAAGGCCTCGCCCGTTGCCTGCCAGTCGCCATAGTCCGGCCCATCAAACTCCATCACCACGATCTTGGGACGCGGCGCCTGCGCCCGCTCCTTCGGTGGTTCCTTGGCGGTATGGACGATCAGTGTCCGGCCGCTCTCTCGTGCGTTCTCTGTTTGCTGCGTCACGCCGCGCGACCGGGCGGAATGGAAGCAAACGGCGTTCTCCAGCCAGCCCAGGACGCTCACCTTCCGTGCCGTATCGGAAGTGTTCTTCAGCGTGATGTGGAAGACCGTCGCCGGCAACGCCGAGTCCTTGGCGTTCAGCGGGATGAAGGGTGAGAAGGCCTCCATCTCGACCTCGACGGGAACGCCATCGGCGCGGTATCGCACCAGCCCAATCGGATACTCGCCGGCGAACTCGACCGTGCCGAAGTCCTGGTTCAGCGGCTTGACCGTCCGACCGCCGTCGCCGTCGAAGGCAACGGCGAATCCCGACTCGACCGCCCTGTCGGGCCGGTACGTGCGGTAGCATTCCAGTCCGTACCCGGTGAAGATGTGCCGATTGAAGATGTGCCACAGACCGAGCGTGCCGTCGTTGCGCAGATACATCTGGCCGGTCGCGATTCCGCTGACGGGCATGCCGAGGGTCTGCGACTCCGAGGCCGCGTAGACCGCGCGGTCGCCGCGTTCGCGAAGGTTCTGCAGATAGCCGGCCGTCAGTTGTTTGTCCGCCGGCACCAGATGCTCCTCGCCATACGCCAGGCCGGTCCCGAACACGATGGCGACGGCGAATACCAGAATCCAAATCGCTCGCTGCTGTCTCATGTTGTCAACTCCTGAGTCGAAGACGACCATCCCGCAAATTTCTGTTGACATCGCTGCGATTGTAACGTAGAGGAGATCGCGTACGCAAAGGAAATCAGGACCACAGATTGGGGGCCGTATGAGAGCCTCTGCGTCAGGATACACGGTTGTTTCGCGTCTCGTTCCCAACGTGACGCCGTTCGTGCCATCGCCGCCGTCTGCACATCGCGACACCGCCCCAAGGCCCAGATCCAGAAGGAGTCCGACATGAGTTGTGGGATCGATCTGTCCGGTATTGCCTCGATGCCGCGATCGAGGCGCCATGTCTTTTGTTTGTGGCCGACTTTGCTCGTGTTTTTTCTCGCTGCGGCTGCGGCGCGCGGCCAGTTCTTCCGCGTCTATGAATACAAAACCGCCGACGCCGGCGCCGTCGAGGTCAGCTATTGGACCACCTACATCGGTTCTTCCGACGAGGAAATGGCCTACTTCGACAAGACGGTGTCGCGGGAGAAGATGTGGGCCCATTCCTTCGAGGTCGAATACGGCCTGTCGCACAAGTTGACGGTCGGCTACTACGCGGATTGCCTGGACCCCCAGGGCGGGAGCTTCGAGTACGTCCGGTCGAAGCTGCTGGCGCGCTACCGGCTGTTCGAGAAGTTCGAGCGGCCCTTCGACCTGGCGCTCTACGGCGAGTACATCATCCCCGACAAGGACTACGACGACGCGGAGAAGTTCGAGTTCCGTCTGGTCGTCGAGAAGGACCTCGGCCCGATCCGCATCGCGCTGAACCCGATCCTCGAGAAGAAGACCAGTGGCGACGACGTGGACGAGGGCGTCGAGTTCGCATATGCGGCGGGATTCTATTATGACGATGCGGGCGACGGCCTGTGGAACACGCCGGACTGGGCCGTTCGTCCCGGCGTCGAGTTCTATGGCGAGATCGGCGAGGTCTCCCGTCCGAAGGGTTCCAGCCGGCAGGGCCACTACGTCTTCCCCGTGCTGGACCTCTACTACACCCGCCATCCAGGCTGGAAAGCGCACTGGAACGTCGGGACCGGCTTCGGTCTGGGCGGCGAAGCCGACGACGTCGTCCTTAAGAGCATCATCACCTTCGAGTTTCTATTCTGAACGCAAACTGCCCTCAAAGACCTCTGGAGGTTCCTATGATCGCTCGGCTCCCCATCAAGCGAATCGGCCAGGTGATGTTGATTCTGTCGGCCTGCGGCGGCGCGCTGCTGCTGGCCAGGCCGGCCGCAGACAGAACGCAGAAGGACCCGACCCACGCCATGGATCACTGGGAAGATCCCTACGACTGCGTTGGATGCCACTACGAGCGGTATGCCGACTGGTCGAGCTCGCAGATGTCGCGGGCGTATACGGGCGATTTCTTCCAGGCCCAGTATTTCCAGTACGCCGTCAAGGACTCCGCTCGCGATCCGAAGATGGAAGGTCTCGCCGCCGATTGTCTGGGCTGCCATTCGCCGTCGGCGTTTCTCTCCGGCGTCGTGCCGCCGCCCAAAGTCGAGGAGCCCGACAACTTCTGGGACCGCGCCTGGCCCTGGCTGGATTCGTACCGGACCATCGGACAGGTGCAGACCGGCCTCCAATACGGCCCGTTGCGTGAGAACCTCGTGCGGGCGGGAACCAATCCGCTGGCCGAGGCCAAGCAGGACGCCGATCGCGGCGTGTTCTGCGATTTCTGCCATTCGCTTTCGGGTATCGCCCAACGCGATCCGGTCAACCACAACTACCGTGTGGATGCCGGGCCGGGACGCAACACCAAGCGGGCCGATCTGGAGTTCCCGTGGTCGCCGTACCACAAGACCCAGGTTTCCGAGCTGTTCGAAACCGCCGAATTGTGCGGCATCTGTCACAACGAGCAGAATACGTTCGGCGTCTTCGTCAAGGCCACGCATCGCGAATGGCTCGATACCCCCTATGCCAGTCGCGACATCGTCTGCCAGTTCTGCCACATGCCGCCGCGCGAGGGCAAGCCGGCCAAGATGGGCCGCGAACGACCCTGGAACCACGCCCACTGGTTCGGCGGCGGGTTCACCGGCTTCGTCGAAGGGGCCGCCCGTGTGAAGCTGGGTCTGGACGCGACGACCGTTGCCGCCGGCAGCGTCGTGCCGCTGGAGGTGTCGATCAGCGACATCGCCACGGGCCATCTGTTTCCGACCGGAGCCACCGAAGAGCGGGATGTCTGGCTGCGCGTAGCCGTCTGCGACGCCGAGGGCCGCGAACTCCAGCACATCCCCGTGCCGCCGAACCCGCAGGACCCGAACGATCGCTATTTCATCACGTCGAGCCGGGCCGAGGCCTATCCCAGCCATAGTGCGGCCAGCCAGGCCATCTCCCGGGACGCATTGCCCGAGGGCGACCGCATCTATCATGACGTCTTTCTGGACTCGGCGGACAAGGTGACATTCGGCCAGTGGTATGCGGTCCGAATCGTCGGAAACCGCCTGGTTCCGGGCGAAACCCGCGTCGAGAAGTACGCCTGGCAGGTGCCGCCAGATCTGGCCGGACGCCAGGTGCATCTGAAGGCCACGCTCTGGTACCGGCGCATGGCCGATTCCCACGCCGAGATTCTCGACATCGAAAAGCGCCCGCATCTGCTCGTCTCGGAGGACGCCAGACGAATCCAGATCATGGGGCCGTAGCCGCGCCTGTCGCTACGCCGAGTTCGACCGCCAGCAGGGTCGGCTCGACGATATGCAGGTTGTTCAGGAACGGCTCGGTGTACTGGATCGCGCCGAACTCGGCGTTGTCGAAGTGGTGCTGCCGGCCCACGTGGTTGTTCCAGTCCACGCCCTCGGTCAGGAAGCCCGTGTCGCGCTGGTGGTGTTTCGAGATGGCCCGAAGGATGGTCAGGCCGTCGAGCAGATATGCGGTGTTGCCCGTGTCCCGATACGCTTCGAGATAGGCCAGCGACGCCTCGGCGTTCTCCCAGAGATAGGCGGTGTCCCAACTGTCCTCCATATAGAGCAGGCCCTTGGTCCGTACGCCGTTGCGATCCTCGGCCATCTTGAACCGGTCGAGGCCGGCCAGGCATCTCTCGTAGGCGAAGGCGCCGACGCGCTGGTCCTTCAGCAGTGAGGCGGCCTCGCGCAGCACGCGAAACGCCACCGCGTACGCGACGCACTCGTGTTCGTCGTAGGTGTCGTGGTTGATGCTGCCGAAGATGCCGCCGGCGTCTATGAAGACCTTGATCTTCTCACGGACGGTCTCGGTGTAGTCGGCCAGGTTTCGCTGTGTCAATGCCGTGTAGAGCTGGAGGATGAACAGGCTGTCGCCGCTCTTTTCGAAGAGGATGTCCCCATCGCCGTAGGCGTTCTGCGGATGGTGTTCGCCGTTGGGCTTGCAGCGTCTGGGATACCAGCCGTTGGGCGTGGACTTCACGTTCGC
>JAAYBA010000247.1 GCA_012719085.1 Planctomycetota bacterium | reverse complement strand
ATGGCCATCTCCGGCGCCATTTATTCCATTGGCGGCTTCACACTGCTGGCCTTCGGGCTGTACTGGAAACGAGCCAGCCGCACCGGGGCCTATCTGGCGCTGTTCAGCGGCTTCCTGGCCCTGCTGGGATTATCGAAGGTCCAGGAACTGTGCGCTCCGATGCTGGCGCCGATCAAATCGCGGTTTGGCATCGAAGGGGACATCCCCAGCGCCGTGATCGGCCTGATCGTTCTCGCCCTGGCGATCGTGCTGATGGTCGTCGGCTCGCTGCTGCTGCCGGATGAGAAACTGAATCGTTACCACGCCGAGCGTGAGGAGTCGTAATATGGACTGGGCAAAGATCTGGACGTTCTTCTTCTTTCTGAGCTTGAGCGCTTTCACAGCCCTGGCCGTGATCGTGACGATCGGGGGCTTCTTCGATATCCGCTCACTGTTCAGGGACCTCTCCCAAGCCAAAGAGCAGCAGCCTCGCAGATCCGAATGACGATCCCTGACTGCCGATTGCGGATTCGCTCGTCGTGACGAACCCGGCGTCGGACCTGCCGGAGAGGTCCGTTCCGATGCGGTCCCGTCGGGGGTTTCGCCATATCGATATGAGGGAATTCCTGATGTAGTCGTCGCACCGTCTCTCGCCGATACAAGAGGATGTCGCACATCGTTGCGGAGAACTTCCAACAGACGGGTATGCTACGCAGGAACAGAGGACCTCATGATGCGAGTTCTGATTGTGGACGATCATGTTGGCATGCGGCAGATTCTGGTGCGTTTGCTAGATGGGATGTCGGAGACTGAAATCGTCGCGGAGGCGGCTGATGGTTTCGCGGCGGTTCAACTGGCGAGCGAATGCCAACCTGATATCGTCGTCATGGACGTGGAGATGCCCCGTCTCGACGGGATCGGCGCGACCCGTCGGATTGTGGCCGAGAACCCCGACATGCGAATCATCGGCCTGTCAACCCACGACTCCGATGTGTGCGTCAACGCGATGCTCGCGGCCGGAGCTTGTGCCTACGTCCTGAAAGACGAGATGTTTCCCGATCTGATCGAGGCGGTCGAAGCCGCTGCCGAGGGGAAGACCTATCTGAGCCCGTCGCTGGCACGGCAGAGGTCTGCGAATATTCCATTTGCCACAAAGGCCCGGGTCATGCTGTAATGGGGTTTCTGCCGGCCGTCCCGTCGGCGCGTGAATGTCCGGGCATTCTTATCCCAGGGGAGGAGAACGACACTATGCGGCGTCTCGGTTCAGTGATGATTGTCCTGGCGGCCTTCGCGACGGTTTGCCCGTCGCTGCAAGCCTTCGCCGACGCGCAACGAACAATCGCCAATCCAGTGGCGCCCGATGGTCACGATCCCTGGGTCATCCGGGCCGAGGGCGTCTATCACTACTGCTATAGCCACCGAGGCGCCGTCTGGGTCAACACCGCCGCGAGGATCGAGGACGCCGTTCAGTTCGAAGGCCGCCCAGTCTGGCGGCCGGCCCCGGGCATGCCCTATTCCCGCGAGCTCTGGGCGCCCGAGCTGCACCGCCTGGACGGCCGGTGGTATATCTACGTTGCCGCCGACGACGGGAAGAACGAGAACCATCGGATGTATGTTCTGCAGGCCGAGACTGACGATCCTGCCGGCGACTACACCATCCGAGGCAAGATCGCCGATCCCTCGGACAAATGGGCGATCGACGGGACAGTGTTGCAGCACGATGGACGTCTGTATTTCATCTGGTCGGGCTGGGAGGGCGATACCAACGTCGCACAGAACCTCTATATCGCCCCCATGAAGGACCCGTTGTCGATCGAGGGGCCGCGCTCGCTGATATCGAGTCCCGAATACGACTGGGAGCAGATCGGAAGACCGCTGGTGAACGAAGGGCCACAGGTGCTCGAACGCGACGGCGATGTCTTTGTCATTTATTCGGCCAGCGGCAGTTGGACCGATAATTATTGCCTGGGGCAACTGAAACTGGTCGGCAACGATCCCCTGGACCCCACCTCGTGGCAGAAGAAGAACGCCCCCGTGTTCGGCTCGACCGCGACCGTTTTCAGTCCGGGCCACGCGTCGTTCGTCCGCAGCCCCGACGGTGCGGAGGACTGGATCGTCTACCACGCCGCGAAACGCCGGGGTTCGGGCTGGGATCGCAACACCCGTATGCAGCGGTTTACCTGGGATGTCGAGGGCAACCCATCCTTCGGCTATCCGATCTCTGAGGGCGTGCCGATCCCCGCCCCGTCGGAATGATTCGGTCCGCTCGCCCGCTCGCCTCGACAGCAGAGGGGGTTGCCGCAGGGCCTCTGCCCGTTTATCATCCCCTGGTCGTTGTCCGTACTGAAGAACCCCGTCGGCCGAGGTGCTATGGACTATCCCAAGACCAACGTGATTCGCTGCCTGTTGCAGCATGATATCCCGTTTGAGGTTTTCACGTATGCCTACGAGGAACGGGGCGGCACACGGGTCTCGTCCCGCGAGCTGGGCGTCGACGAGCATGCAGTGATCAAGACCCTGGTGATGGAGACGGACGCGAAGGACCCGCTGATCGTGCTGATGCACGGCGACCGTGAGGTGTCCACGAAACAATTGGCCCGCCTGTTGGGCGTCAAATCGGTGGCCGCGTGTGAGCCGAAGGTGGCCGACCGGCACAGCGGCTACATGGTTGGCGGGACCAGCCCCTTTGGCACGCGGCGGGCCATGCCGGTCTATGCCGAGCAGAGCGTCCTGGAGTTGCCGCAGATCTACATCAACGCAGGCCGCCGGGGCATGCTCGTTCGCATTGATCCAAAGGATATGGCTCGGGCCATCAAGATCACCCCCGTGCAAGTCGCGATCGGATGAAGGAGCCACGATGGGCTATCACTGGTACGATCTCGTCGGCAATGCCGGCGTCGCGATGATTGTCGGGACGTATCTGCTGCTCCAGATGGGCAAGGTCCACGCACAGACAGTCGCCTATTCGCTGGCCAACGCCCTTGGCGCCGGCATGGTCATGCTCTCGCTGGTTTTCGACTTCAACCTGTCGGCCTTTATCGTCGAGTGTTTCTGGACGGCCATCAGCATCTTTGGTGTGGTTCGGGCCGTGCATATCGGCAAAGGGTAGGAGAAATCTCCAGTCATGGCAACGACACAGATCACCAGAGCGGTCATTGACGATGCCGAGGCGATCCTGGCCTTGCAGAGACTGGCGTACCAGTGCGAGGCACAGCGTTACAGCGACTATAGCCTTCCGCCTTTGACGGAGACGCTGAGTCAATTGCAGCAGGAGTTCGACCGGTCGGTCTTTCTCAAAGCAATCGGCATAGACGGAATCTGTGGCTCGGTGCGGGCTCGTGATGATGGTACGACGTGTTTTATCGGGCGGTTGATCGTCCATCCGACCCGTCGCAGGCGCGGAATTGCGACGCGCCTGATGGCAGAAATCGAAGCGTCTTTCCCTTATGTCGCCCGTTACGAGCTGTTCACGGGCTACAAGAGTCAGGGCAACCTGGAACTCTATGACAAGCTGGGCTACCGCGTGTTCAGAGAAGATCAGCCCGAGCAGGGCCCCAAGCTCGTGTTCCTGGAGAAGCTACGAGAACCGATGGCATAGCCCGTCGGCGCGGCGTAGATGCCGGACCATACAGCAGCTGAGAATCCGTATCGCAGATGAAAGGAGAGGCTATGTTGGCTATGTTGCCAGGCATGTATGAGTGGATCGTGATCATGGGCATTTTCGCGATGGGGTTCTTGGCTACAGTCTTGCTTGCGGTCATTCCATGTTGGATGATCTGCAAGGAAGCCGGTTTCCCGCCGGCGATGTCGCTGCCTATGCTCGTCCCCACCGGGAACATTGTGCTTCTTTTCTACCTGGCGTTTGCCGATTGGCCCGCGCTGAGAAATTCGCCGGGATATGAGCAGTAACAGATGCGCGACGGGGTGCGTCCGAGACGCAACAATGACTCCGTTCATATGAGTAGGAGGAAACGGCCATGAGACCGGTTTACAGCGTACTGGTTCTTCTCGTTCTGCCGTTGGCGCTCGGCGCCACGCCCACCAGGACACTTACCTCGTCTCAGGGTGTGTTGGATCCTTGTGACAATACGGTGTGGTACAGCGGCACTCTGCTCCGGCTGGAGGGCAAGGGGTGGCAGGACACGGAATCATACTACGATCGCCTGCCCGCCAAGGCCCGGGAGGTGGTTCGCCCACCCGTGTGGGACCTCAGTCATCACACGGCCGGCATGTGCCTCTACTTCGCCACGAATGCGGAATCCGTCAGAATACGTTGGACCGTGCGTAACGAAGGCCTGGCGATGCCTCACATGCCGGCCACCGGCGTCAGTGGAATCGATCTGTACACCAAAGGTAATGACGGGCGGTGGGTCTTCCGGCGCAATGGTCGACCTGAAGCCGTGTCCAACGAAACCTCGTTCGCGGTCACGCCAGGGGCCCAGTGCATGCTCTATCTGCCGTTGTATAACGGCGTCAAGGCTATTGAGGTCGGAATCCAAAACGACATGGTCCTTTCGGTTCCCGTGAGATCCGTTCACAGACAGGACAAGCCCATTGTGTTCTACGGGACATCTATCACGCAGGGCGGATGCGCCTCGCGCCCGGGGATGGCTTATACCGCGATCGTCCAACGGCTGCTCGACATCCCCGCAATCAACCTCGGATTCTCGGGGAACGGAAGGATGGAACCGGAGATGGCTGAGCTGTTGGCCGAGCTGGACCCGGCTGTCTACGTGCTGGACTGCCTCTGGAACATGAGTGAGGAGATGGTCACCGAGCGCGTCGGCCCCTTCGTCCGGAGGCTGCGTCAGGCTCATCCCAATACGCCTATCCTGCTGGCGGAGGATTGCAGCGTCAGCAACACGACACCGACGCGGAAAGGCGCGCTCGTGCGAAAGATCTATGAGGATATGCAATCCGAGGGAATCGCGGATCTGCACCTTCTCTCCAATGAAGACATGCTCGGAGACGACGGCGACGGCACGGTCGATGGCGTTCACCCCAACGATCTGGGAATGATGCGCCAGGCTACCGTCTTCAGCCGATCACTGGCGGGCATACTGAACGTCTCGCTTAACCTGCCATCGACTCGCCCTGGCCGATGAGATTCCATGCGGCCAAGGTCCGGCCCATAGAGAGGACACGATATGCAGCAAAGAACACTGGGACGAACGGGATTTGCGGTCGGCGAGGTCGGGTTGGGATGCTGGCAGTTCGGCGGCGATTTCGGGCCGATGGCCGAGCAGACCGCGATGCAGATCATGGTCGCGGCGGTCGAGAAGGGCACGACGTTCTTTGATACCGCCGACGTCTACGGCAACGGACGCAGCGAGACGCTGATCGGGCGGTTTCTGCGCGACACCGGCCGCGATATGCGCGTGGCGACCAAATTCGGCCGCGAGGCGGATGTCTATCCTGACGGATACACCGAGCAGGCGCTTCGCCGCAAGACGGAAGATTCGCTCAAGCGGCTCGGCGTCGAGTGTCTCGACCTGACGCAACTGCACTGCGTGCCCCTGCGGGTGCTCCGCGACGGGGCGATCTTCGAGTGGCTCCGGAAGCTCCAACGGGAAGGCAAGATCAGGCACTTCGGCGCCAGCGTCGAAAGCGTCGAAGAGGCCATGGTCTGCCTGGAGCATGACGACCTCGCCTCGCTTCAGATCATCTTCAACATCTTTCGGCAGAAGCCCATCGCCGAGCTGCTGCCCAAGGCCAGGGAGAAGAACGTGGCGATCATCGTGCGCCTGCCTCTGGCCAGCGGTCTGCTGGCGGGCAAGTTCAAAAGGGACACGGAGTTCGTCGAGACCGATCATCGCCACTACAACCGCGATGGACAATGCTTCAATGTGGGCGAGACCTTCGCGGGTCTGCCGTTCGCCAAAGGCGTCGAGCTGGCCGACGCGATCAAGCCGCTTGTGCCTGAGGGCATGACGATGGCGCAGATGGCGATGCGCTGGATCCTCGATCACGACGCGGTGTGCGTGGTCATCCCCGGCGCCAGCTCGCCCCGGCAGGCGATCGACAACGCGCAGGCATCGGACCTGCCTCGCCTGTCGCTCGAGTTGCATCGGAGACTCTCGGACTTCTACGCCGCCGAAGTCTGCGACCACATTCGCGGACCGTACTGAGACTTGCCGGACCGGTTGGAGACAGGACCGAAGTGAGAATTGCACACGTTGCCCTTTGGACACGGAATCTCGAAGGGCTCAAGGCCTTCTACGAGACGCATTTCGGGGCCAAGGCGGGTCCGAAATACGTCAACCCGACGAAGCGGTTCGAGTCGTATTTCCTCTCGTTCGAGCCGGGCGCCCGCCTGGAGATCATGCAGATGCCGTCGGTTTCGGGCAGGCAAGACATCGGCGGGCCGCCGCAGGGATACGCCCACCTGGCCATCTCCGTCGGTTCCGAGGCCGAGGTCGATCGCCTGACCGACCGCCTGCGGGCCGGCGGTTGCCAGATCCTTTCGGAGCCCCGCCGCACGGGCGACGGCTGCTACGAAAGCGTTGTAGCCGACCCCGACGGCAACCCTATCGAGATCACAACATGACGCGGTTCGGGCCTCTTCACTGCGACCCCCGGCGCATCTAAGCCCAGGTCTTATAACGTTTTGCCTTCGGTGATGCCACGCCGGTTCTGGACCCTCGGACCCACCCTGGCAAAGGCCGCCACCGACGAGGCGGGGCTTTTTCACTGCCCTCGTTCACTTTCTCCTTGAGGAAAGACCGTTACGAGTCGATGCAGAAGTGGAACTATAGGGTTATAGGTGCGCCGCCGAAGTGCAGTCGAGCCCGGCCCCCGATGGGCATGGGGAGCGGTTGTGCGGGTGCCGCGCGGAGTTCTTTTTGGGAGGAACACGTCATGAGCGGACGGCAAGCAACGTTCACGAAGGTTGTGCTCGCCGCATCGATCTGGATGCTGGGTTTCGGGGTCTCCTTGGCGGGGGCTGTGAGCGATCAGTTCACGGTCGAACTCGACGAGACCGGGCAGGTCGTGGCCGGCCAGGGCAGCGGATATGCACGCGGGACCTGGTACTACTATCCCAACACCGATTGGTGGGCCCAGTGGTTCTACAATGGCGACTACGATCCCCGCGGCAGCAAGACGGTGTCGGTGGACGTACGCGTCAGTGTCCTGGATCCGACGTCGTCGACCAGCAGCCACGTCGAAGTGGCGCTGAACTGGACGACGGCCGAGTGGCCCTGGAAGGCGGAGGAACCGCCTCTGCCCCAGGACATTCGCAGCCTGAGCCATGAAGGGCAGTTGATCCAGCGCCGGATCATGGTCTCGCGGATGGAGATTCGCGATTCTGTCTCCATCAATTCGAACACCGAGATCGCCGAGTCCTGCCCGGGTTGGGTCTCGATCGACATCCGAGGACAGAACGTGCGCATCGAGGGATACATCAGCCACGAATGCATGTCCGAGGGCGAACCCGTCGAGGACGATGATTTCGGCGATGCCCCCGATCCGACGTATCCGACCCTTCTGAAGAACGACGGTGCCCGCCACCTGATCGTCCGCGGCATCCATCTGGGCCGGCTCATCGATGGCGAGCCGGACGGCCAGCCTGACGCCACCGCCGCGGGGGACGACCTTCTGGATCTGAACGATGATGACGGCGTCGTCTTCTCCGATCTGATCGTCGGTGAGTCGACGACGGTCGAGGTGACCGCGTCAGTGGCCGGCGCGCTGAACGCGTGGATCGACTGGAACGCCGACGGTGACTGGGACGATGCCGGCGAGCACGCGTTCGTCGATAGGCCTCTTATTGCCGGCGTCAACGCGATCACACTTGATGTGCCCGCCAAGGCAGTCTCGGGGGCGACGTTCGCGCGGTTTCGTTTCAGTACGATGCGCGGGTTGCGCGTCACTGGTCCGGCGGCCGACGGCGAGGTGGAAGACTACATGGTCTGGATCGAGGAATCGATCTTCCCGAATCCGGCTCCGGCCGATCATCTGAAATGGTCGCAGCCTCCGCTGGAGTGGGACCCCCTGGCCGGCGTGCCGGTCTACTGCGGATGGGATGAGCTTTCCTATACGAGCAAGCCGTTGGATGTGGCGCAGGGTTCGTGGAAGATCGTCGCCGATGACTTCCGCTGCTTCGGCCAGATGCCGGTGACATCGGTTCATTGGTGGGGCTCATACCAGAACTGGGAGGCCCTCGAGGCGCCTCGCACGAGGCCGCAGTCCTGGCGCATCGGGTTCTGGAGCAACGTACCGGCCGATAGCCGGTATGCGTTCAGCCGGCCGGGCAGGCTGCTTTGGCTGGTGGACGTCGACGCCGACCGCGTGGTCGAGGAACTGGCCGGCATCGACGAGTTCCCCAATCGACCGTCCGACACGTGCTTCCGATATCAGGTCGATCTGGATGCTCGCGAGTACTTCTGGCAGGGCGACTACGCGGTGGAGAACACGTACGAGAGCATCTTCTGGGTGAGTATCACCGCCGTCTATACCGGGTCGCCTGAGCCCGACTACCTATGGGGCTGGAAGAGCCGTGGCGAGTCCTGGATGGATGCGGCGGTCACCTTCAGCTTCCGCACGGACGACTTGCGGCAGGGCATGACCGTCGATGCCGCCATCGTGCAGCCGATCGTCAATTCGCTGGTCTGCGAGCGGCTCGATGCATACGATATGGCGTTTGAACTGGGCACCGATCCCGACTTCCTCAAATGGGAGCAGCCTTTCACCGGGTTACGCAACTGGAAACACTACGACGACGAAGAGTCGCTGGCCACCAGCGGGCCGATGGCGGTCGACAAATGGGTGCAGCAGCCCGACATGACGGGCACGGGATTGGACATCGATATCACCAGGGACTTGCCGATCACGTGGGCGGCGCAGATCGCTGCCGACGACTTCGAGTGCACCACGACCGGCCCGATCACCGGCATTACGCTGTGGGGGGCGTGGTACGACGATGTTCTGCCCAGCGGCAGCCCCAGCAACGTCACGTTTACGTTGACCATTCGCGAGGACATCCCCGCCAGCGCCAGCTCGACCCGATACAGCATGCCCGGCAAGGTCCTTTGGACCAAGCAGTTCACCGCCGGCCAGTTCGCTGTACGGTCGATCGACGCCAGGGCGCAAGGCTTTTACAGTCCGTGCAACCAGGCCTACGAGCCGGCCAGCCACCTGACGATCTACCAATACGATTTCCCGATCGATCGACGGGAGGCGTTCGAGCAGACCGGCTCGCAGAGCCGCCCGACAGTCTATTGGCTCTGCGCTCAGGCGTACGTGGTGCAGAAAGCCGGCAGCGTCGCGACGCGTTTCGGGTGGAAGGCCTCGGCCGACCGCTGGAACGACGCGGCGGTCTGGGTCCAGGCCCAGGAGCCCTACAGCGGCATCTGGCGGCAGCTCACCTATCCGAAGGGCCACTCGCTCACGTCGCAGACGGTCGATCTTGCCTTTGCGATCGAGACCGAACAGGCCGACGCCGGCCTGACTTACCGGCGGCTGGCGGCCGACGACTGGCAATGCACCAGCGCCACCGCGGTGACGGGGATCGTCTGGTGGGGTTCGTACATCGGGTACAGTTATCAGCCGTGCGACTGCATCCAGATGACGCCGCCGCGACGGCCCGACTACTTCACGCTGGCGATCTGGTCTGATGCACCCGACCCGACGCCGGGGGACCCGACCACGTACAGTTATCCGGGCGAGAAGATCTGGGAATACACCGCCAAGGATTTCGATGAGGTGATGGTCGGTTTCGACAAGCACCCCGAGACAGACCAGGCCCGGGGGTATGGTTTCGAACCGGTCTACCGCTACACGCTGCGACTGCCGCGTGACGCCTGGTTTGTGCAGAAGAACCCCCGCGACATCTACTGGCTGAGCATCGCCGCCGTATACGAAGACTCGCAATCGATCGAGTACGCCTGGGGTTGGACGAACCATCCCCATACCGCATGGACCGTGTCCGGCGCCCGATCGCTGGCCCACTGGAAGCTGGACGAGTCCGCCGGCGCCGGCGCCGCCGACAGCGCGGGCAACGGTAACGACGGGACGCTGGTCGGCAATCCCCTCTGGCGGCCGGCGGAAGGCCAGATCGGCGGGGCCATCGACCTCGATGGACGCGGCGCCTTCGTGCGCGTCAGCAAACCCAGAGGTCTCGACTTTGCGCCGGGGTCGTTCTCTGTCTCGGCCTGGGTCTATGCCCGTGAGGTGGGCGGCCGCTGGCAGGCCATCATGGAATACGATCGCACCAGTGTTCTCGGCAATCGATTCGGGCTCTGGATCGACACAAGCGGCCGATTCCACTTCCGCGTCGGCCTGAGCACCGCCCAGTCGACGCGCAGTCTGAACCCCAGTCAGTGGCATCTTCTGACGGCGGCGTACGATGCCTCGACGCGTCAGATGCAGCTCTATATCGACGGTGTGCTCGCAGGGTCGGCCGCCCAATCGACCGGCTAT
>JAAYBA010000246.1 GCA_012719085.1 Planctomycetota bacterium | reverse complement strand
CCCCCAGAAGGCGTCGGTGACCTGAACGTCCCGAATCGGCACCGGCTCCAGGACATGGGTCTGTTCCGCACGAGCCGAACAAACCAACAGCAGCGACAGGATCAGCGTGCCCCTGCCACTGCGACTCGTTGTCACTCGTACATCATTTCGACAACGCCTCATCTTCATCGTGTCGCTCCAAATCATCATAGACTCTTTCCTCAGGCCGATTCCCGAATGACCAGTTCGGAGGGAAAAGTCCGCTGAACATTCTCGCCCGGTCGGATCTTGCCTTCGATCTTGTCGGCCACAATCTGCACCGCCGCACGTCCGATCTGTTCCTTGGGTTGCCGGGCGGTGGTGATCGAAGGTTGGGTGTAGGCGCTGAACCCAAGGTCGTCATGGCCGGCCACCAGCACATCTCGACCCGGCGTCAGGCCCACCTCGTGCAGGGCCTTCATCGCCCCCAGCGACAGGCTGTCCGTCGCACAGAACAACCCCGACGGTCTGGCCCCCTGTCTGAGCCAGGCGGCCATGTTGTCGTAGCCGAACTGCGCCGTGTCTTCGCCGCCCATACCCGTGGTCAGCGGCACCAGGACGGGCTCCTTGCGATGCCGCTGCATCGTTCTGAGGTACCCCTGTTCGCGCTGGCAGGCCGCCACATTCTGCAGGCCGTGAGAACTGCCCAGATACGCGGGCGCCACACCGCGGGAAATCAGACGCTCGACGAGCATCGCGGAACTGGCGATATTGTCGTTCATCACGAAGCTGCTCTGCCGTCGCAGATACCGATCGACGCATACCACCGGGATCTGCGTCTCCAGTTCATTCAAGAGCTTGCGATTGGCCTTCGGCACCACCGGCGCGATCACCAGACCGCACACACGCAGGATCCGTAGCGTCGCGATGATCTGCTTCTCTTTCTCCGCATCCCCGTAGGAACACTGAACGAGCAACTGAAGGCCGTGAGATGCAGCTTCGTGTTCGGCCGCACGGATAATCTCACCGTAAAACGGGTCCGTAATGTATGTCACGACCATGCCGATGCTGTTCGAGTGCTTGCGCACCAGGCTCACCGCATGGGGGTTCGGCACGTAGTTCAGGTCCTTGCAGATGCGGAGCACTCGCTCCCGCGTGGCGTCCGCCACCGTCGCATCGCCGTTGAGGACTTTCGATACGGTATAGCGAGAATATCCGGCCCGTTCGGCCACTTCTCCCATGGTCACCACACCGTGCATGCTCTTCTTCGTCTTCTTCGCGTTGCGGACCATCGCCTGAAATCCCTCGTATCCCATCCTGAGGCCGGACCGGACACGCGTTGAGTCTCTCCTGGGCCGGCGTAAGACACCGTTATATGCCGATGCCCGTCACGCGTCCAGATTCGTTTGCTCCAAACGCGTTCGCGGGACACGCGGGGAACGGCCCCCCGATCCTACCACCAGAACGTCGGGCTGCCGTAGCGGTTCTTCATTTCGCTCCAGGGCCGCCAGTCGACGTGGCCGTCCAGAAACCCCACGTTTCCCCCACGAGGCTCCTGATCGTTTCTCAGATGGCTGGTCCGATCCAGGAACTTCCCCTCGCTCCACGAGCCGCCGACCGTAACCATGCCGAAATTGTAGCCGTGCTTGGTCGACGAATCCTCCTGGCCCAACGTCGCGTCGATGACCAGTTCGCGCAGGCCGGGGTTCTTCTCGAGGGTGGTCTTGCACCAGAGTTTGGTTCCTCCGACGTCTCCGTCGTTCGGATAGGTCTTGATGCGGGGACGTTTCGGTTCGGTGGCGACTTCCAGGATGTAACAATACCCTGCGACGATGAAGTCGGGGGCGGCGGTATTGATGAACTGCGTGCCGTCCCACTCTCCGCTGACCCCATACGTCCAGAAGTGATCGTTGTGCTTCTGCTGAATCGCATTGGATGGACAGTAGAACATCTCCCGCGTCAGGCCGGTCTTGAGCATGTAATTGACGGTGTTGCAGCCCACGTCCCACAGCCAGTTCCCCGCCGTCAGCGGCAGCGGCAGCTTCGAATCGTTGCCGTCGGCGTACATCGTGAACGCCAACACGTGCTGACGAACACGCGACGCGCAGGACTGCGTTCTCGCCTGCTCTCTGACGCGGCTCAACGCCGGCAGAAGAATGCCCATCAGAACCGCGATGATCGCGATGACGACCAGCAGCTCGATGAGCGTGAATGCCTTTCTTCGCATAATGGTGGTCCTTACACAATCTCTCCTGATGCAGATCCCACCGCAGGATCCTGTACGCCGGGGCCTCGTGCGGCTCGGCGGCCAAACAGCACAGCCGCACGGCCCCGTGATTCTTGTCATCGATTGACCCGGATCGAGCCGGAGCATTCGTCCTGTCAGCGTTCGCCGGCCAGAAAGCGGATCTCCGAAGCCGACAAGGCCCGACGGTAGATCCGGAAGTCATCGAGCGCGCCGCCGAAGTACTCATCCGCTTCGTATTGCGAACGACCCAGCCAGTTCTGCGTGGTCGCGCCCAGATCGGCCGGCAGGGT
>JAAYBA010000027.1 GCA_012719085.1 Planctomycetota bacterium | reverse complement strand
GGCGGATGTGGGTCAGCAGGTCGCGGCTGGTGCACTCGAAGTTGTCCGCCACGGCGCCGGCGGCGTCCTGTGTGCCGTCGATTCGGATGCCGAGGCCTCGATGCGTTGGATCGGGATACTGGCACCACTTCGCATTGGTCGGCTGCGCGTCGATCCACACTTCGTGGTCTTCCACCTCTCCGTTTGATGCGGGCCCATCGGCTACAAGGCCGCCCTGCGTGCTGATGCGGAATCGGGCAAAGGTCTGCCCGACCGCCGCGTTCTGCGGAACGTCCAGCGAGAGCACATGAATGCCGTCCGGAAGGAATCCGTTGAAGATCTGCTCGGTCGGCTGCCATGTCTTGTCCGCGTTGAAGTCGATCCAGCCCTGCACGACGCCACCGCCGCCGCTGACCTGGACGGAGATCGAGGCCGCACAGCCTTGGACCAGCGGCGGGATACACGCGCCGTTTTCGTCGCTGACGGCGGTGCCATCATCCCCCACCGCATTGGGATGCGGCAGTCCGTCGGATTCGGCGTCAGGCATATCCAGTGCATCGCCCAGCCACGGCCCGGCGATGACATGCCGCGCGCCGTTGGCCGCGGCGAGGGTCGGGTATCCCGCGGGGGCGTCGCCCCAGTCATAGCGTGTTGCGCCGGCCTGGATCAGGGGGCGAAGACAGTAGTCTTCCGTCTCCCCGTACTGGTATCCGCCAACCGGCCCGGCGCCGCCTGCCTTGGAGGCCGGCACCGCATCCTGGTGCCTTTGCTCGGAAACGGTGACCCGCACCCAGATCGGGTCCGCCTGGCCCGCCTGAGGGTGCCAGCAACTGAAGGCCGGCGTCGTCAATGCATAGGTTCCGACCCCGAGCAGGTTCAGCGGATGGTCCTGCACGGCCCATTCAGGGACCAGCGTGCCGTCTGCGGCGACGATCGTGTCGTTCCAGTCGCCGTCGCGATTCCAGTCGCACCAGATGTTGAGATAGATGCTCTTGGCGAGGTGGCTCGTCTTCGTAACGGTGTAGTCCAGGCGGGCTTGGCCGAGGTGCGGCATCACCACGGGCAGCGCGAGGCCGTCATCGCCGCCATCCTGGTTGGATACGCCGGAGAAGGGGTCGAGGTTGTTGGCTCCGTCTTCGTCGGGGCCGAGGTCGGCCTCGTTCTCCAGACTGACCCAGGTGCCGAGATAGAATGCGTCTCGCGGCCGTCGGTGCAGGGGGCCATACGGCGGGCTTGCGACCTGATACGCGGTGGGGAAGTCGCCCGCAACGCTGTCGGCATACGCCGGCATCTTCACTGCGGCGAGATTCCCGGTGCTGTCCGGGGCGTCGCCGAGATCGTATTCGGCCGTTGTCTCGTCGCCGCTGGTGATGACAAAGGCCAGACCCATCGCGTCTGCGGCGTATTCATGCGCGTTGGGATAGTCCAGAGACATCCAGCCCCAGTGGTCCTGCATCAGGAAGGCCGCGCTGCTGTTCCATCGCCATCGGTGCGAGGTTGTCTTCCACCCGAGGGCACAGCCTGCGGTCTCCTCGACGACCCGCACGCCCAGCCAGTAGACGTTCCCCTCCTGCTGTGTGAAGGGTTGGCTCTGTACGCAGAAGTTGTACTGGAACGTCTTCCTGTGGCTATTGGCGAGGTACGTTCCCATCGCCGGGTCGTACCAGTGGATGGGGCCGTCGTGCATGGCCTCGACGGTATACTGGCCCGGCGAGAATGTGCGGCTCCAAAGCAAACCGCCCGGCCGGCCGGACCTGGTGTCCTCGGCCAAGACGTCCGAATAAAGGCTCAGTTCCAGTGTCAGGCCGTCCGGTCCTTCCTTCGGCATCTCGTCGCATCGGAACGAGGTCCAGATGTGGATGTTCCGGATCGGGCCGGTAGCCGTGCAGAGGAAATCGTCCGCCAGTGTCACCGCTGAGAGGCTCACCCCGGTTCCGGTCGAAGTGAAGTCGGGCTGTTGCGGCCAGTGCATCCTGTGCATCCGGGCCGCCTGCCAGTCGCAATCGTCCGTCGCCTGGCCAAAGGCCAGCGATGTCAGGGCGACCAGTGAGATCAGAACGATGGGAAGAGCTGCTTGACGTGAATGAGATTGCGTTGACCCTCTCATGGTCATACCCTCCAGTCCGTGGCCTTGAACAGAACCTAAACTCGTACGAAGCGGTGCCGGGGAGGGGGAGCCGACGCGGGCGTCCCTTTCCCGAACGTTGTTGCCTGAAACCGTGCTATCCAGAGGCTTGCCGTGCGGCGCGCACAACCGCGTAGCGCACGCTGTGACCTCCTCCAAAGAGTGTCATCGACCCAAGGCGAGTATACCTGGGGTCAAGGCGAAATCAATGGAAAAGTCGCCTTTTCTTCGATTGTCGCCGTTGTTTTTCGGACGATGATCCGTTCGGGCCGACATCGCCGCTTCGACAGGCCGTGGCAGGCGGCATGCAGAGGCGCCTTGCAGCCCGGACCAACGCATCCACATTCCGATTGCGTCCCGAAGCAACATCCTGTAAGTATAGCCCGTACAGTTGCTTAACCATATCTCAAGTTGTCGGATGAATAGGCCGATGTTCTTTTGCAGGCGGCGCAATGGTGCCGAATGTGCCGTCCGAGCGGATGGTCGCCGACCGGAGCGATGGAGGTCAAGACGAAGAAGGATGGGAACGTGTCGTTCGAAGGAGTCGGACCAATGAGAGTGCTGGGACTCGAACCCAGGACCTACGCATTAAAAGTGCGTTGCTCTACCGACTGAGCTACACTCCCGTCTTCTAAAACGCGTTACTATAGCACCTTCTCGAAAGGGCTGTCAAACACTTTCGGCGACAATGGTTGTGATCTTTGGTCCGTTGTCCGGCCTGCCCGCGGGGGTCGCGGGTCGCCACGCCGTTCGGCACGCCCGAATCGGACCGTGTCGAAGAAACCGGGTTGTATGGAGAACATCGCCATGAATGTAAGAGGCGTCGTGCTGGCAGGTGGGACGGGATCGCGCCTTCGGCCGCTGACGAAGGTTACGAACAAGCATCTGCTTCCCGTCGGGCGCAAGCCTATGATCTACTACCCCATCGAGAGGCTCACCGGCATCGGGATCGAGGAGATCCTGATCGTCACGGGCGTCGAGCACATGGGTGATGTCGTGGGTTTGCTGGGCTCCGGGAAGGAATTTGGCTGCCGGTTCACATACAAGGTCCAGGACGAGGCCGGCGGAATCGCCCAGGCGCTGGGGCTGGCGGAGAATTTTGCCAACGGGCAGTCGGTGGCGGTGATCCTCGGCGACAATGTGTTCCAGAGCGATCTGAAGGAGCATGCCCGGCTGTTCGTTGAGCAGGGCCGGGGGGCCCGCCTGCTGCTCAAGCAGGTGCCCGACCCCGAGCGGTTCGGCGTCGCCGAGATCCGCGACGGCCAGGTGGTCGGCATCGAAGAGAAGCCGAAGACGCCGAAGTCCGACTGCGCGATCATCGGTGTCTATTTCTACGATGCGGCCGTCTTCGACATCATCCGGACGCTGAAGCCGTCCGCCCGCGGCGAACTCGAAATCACCGATGTGAACAACGCCTATATCCACCGCGGGCAGTTGGGCTACGGCATCCTCGAAGGCTGGTGGACGGACGCCGGGACGTTCGAGTCGCTCGCCCGGGCCAACGAACTGGTGCAGATGGAGCCGCCGAAGTGACAGACAGGGTCGCGCATCCTGACAAGCCCGTCGTCGCCGTTCTGGGCGGCAGAGGAATGCTGGGGACCGATCTGGTGGCCGCGTGTGCCGCCGGAGGGTTCGATGTTCGCAGTTACGATCTGCCGGAATTCGACGTCACCGACGCCGAGCATCTGCGAGGTGTGGTCGAGGCGTCGGACGCCATTCTCAACTGTGCCGCCTATACCGATGTCGACGGCGCCGAGACGCATACGACGCTGGCTCAGCGGGTCAACGCGGAGGCCGTCGGTCGCCTCGGGGAACTGGCAGCTCGGTACGGCCGATGGGTCCTGCATTTCAGCACGGATTTCGTCTTCGACGGGACGCTCGACCGGCCGTATGCGGAAACCGACGCCCCCAACCCCATCAACGAGTACGGTCGCAGCAAGCTGGCGGGAGAGGAACGGCTCGCGCAGAGCGGCTGCGCGCATTGTCTGGTCCGCCTGGAGTGGACCTACGGCTTGCACGGAAACAGCTTCGTCACCAAGACCATCGAACGCGCCGTTACGGAGCGGCGGCTGGCTGTGGTCGAAGACCAGATCGGCTCGCCGACCCCGACCACACTGGTGGCCGAGGTTACATGCAAGTTGCTGGGGCAAAGAACGGAAGGGATGTTCCATCTGGCCAGCGCCGGCTACGTCAGTCGGTTCGGCATGACGCAGTTCGTGTTCGAGCGGCTCGGACTCGATGCGGAAGTGACGCCGTGTTGCAGCAGCGACTACCTGACGCCCGCCACGCGGCCCTTGAACAGCCGCTTCGATTGCCGTAAGATCGAGGCCCTCTTGAAGGCTCCCCTGGAGCCGTGGCAGAAGGGGCTCGAGTGTTTCCTGAGGCAGCTATGAAAAGACTCTTGGTCACCGGCGGCGCCGGCTTCATCGGCAGCAACTTCGTGCAGATGGTCTTGTCGGAGCACCCCGACTGCCTGGTGGTCAATCTCGACAAGCTGACCTACGCCGGCAATCTCGAGAACCTCACGGAGTTCATGCGACACGAGAACCACGTGTTCGTCCAGGGAGACATCTGCGACGGTCCGCTCGTCGCGCGGCTGCTCGACGAACACCGGATCGACGCGGTCGTCAACTTCGCGGCCGAGAGCCACGTCGACCGCTCGATCACGGGGCCGAAGATATTCATCGACACGAACGTCGGCGGCACGCTGACGCTGCTCGAAGCTGCTCGCGACAAGAAGGTCGAGCGCTTCGTTCAGGTCTCCACCGACGAGGTCTACGGCTCGCTCGGGTCCGAAGGGATGTTCACCGAGCGGACGCCGCTGAGCCCGAACTCGCCCTATTCTGCCAGCAAGGCCTCCGCCGACCATTTCGTCCAGGCGTTCGGCCACACCTGGGGTCTTCCATACAACATCACGCGCTGCTCGAACAACTACGGGCCCTATCAGTTTCCCGAGAAGCTGATCCCGCTGATGATCCACAACGCCCTCCACGACAAGGAGCTTCCCGTCTATGGCGACGGTCTCTATGTTCGCGACTGGCTCTACGTCTACGACCACTGCACCGCGATCTGGGCTGTGCTCCAGAAAGCCCCGGTCGGCGAGGTCTACAATGTCGGAGGCTGCAACGAGAAGCCCAATCTCGAAGTGATCCGGCTCATCCTCCAGCACGTGGGCAAGCCCGAGACGCTGATCCGGTACGTCAAAGACCGGCCCGGCCACGACCGCCGCTACGCCATCGACGCCGGCAAGATCATGCGCGACCTGGGCTGGAAGCCCTCGGTGACGTTCGAGGAAGGCATCGCCAAGACCATCGACTGGTACCTGGCCAACGCCCAGTGGCTGTCTCACGTCGTCTCCGGCGACTACCAGAACTACTACCGCACCATGTACGCCAACCGCTGATCGCCGACCCCCGACCCCGCCCGCCCGTCGGTTCTACTGCTTTTCCCTTGCCCGCGGCGCAGAGTGTGGGTATATTGTAATTACGTCTGCCGCCGACGTCTCGAATGGGAAAGGTCCGGATATGCTGATACCACTGATACGAATCGGGAACTCCAAGGGCATTCGCCTGCCGAAGGCGGTGATCGAGCAGGCGGGTCTGGAAGACCAGATCGACCTGGAAGTCAGAGACGGCAAAGTGATTCTCTCCTCCGCGCGCCCGGCCCGGGCCGGATGGGAGGCGGCCGCGCAGGCATGCCATGACAGCGGTCACGATGACCTGGCCGACTGGGACGGCGTCTTGAATGACTTCGAAGGATCGTGGGAATGAACCGATTCGAAGTCTGGTTGGTCAACCTCGATCCTACCATCGGCAGTGAGATTCAGAAGACCCGACCGGCGGTTATTGTCAGTCCGGATGAGTTGAACAAACACCTGCGCACCGTGATCGTGGTCCCATTGACGACGGGCAAGACGTATCCGTTTCGAGTCGCCACGAAGGTCGCCGGCAAGCCCGGCGTGGCCGCCGTCGACCAGGTCCGAACCGTGGACAAACAGCGTCTTGTCAAGAAGGTTG
>JAAYBA010000245.1 GCA_012719085.1 Planctomycetota bacterium | reverse complement strand
GCGGTCCCGGACGCCGCTGGTCTTGCGGCTTGTCACGGACTCGGGCGCTCGGCCGAACAGGTGACGCTTCTCGGCCTTGAGACTCGCAACCAGCGCCTCGACATCGGGGGCATCGTTGCCCTCCATCCGGCTCCTGGCGAGCAGCATGGCCGATTCCAGATCGGTCACACCGGCCGCCAGCAGCCTGTCCGTCAGCGTGCGGTCGAGCCGCAGCGCTTCGAGATCGTCGGTCATCTGCGCGAGCTGCTCGTGGGCCGTCGCCAGCCTCTCGGCCATCTCCTGCGCGCTCTTCTCGGCGCTCTGCGCCCTTCGGCGGTAGCGAATCGATTCGGTCACCGGGACCAGTCTCGCAACGTCGCTCTCGCGCTCGTCGCACTCGTGTTCCTGCTCGGTTCGTGAGCTGCGTTCATCGATCTGACTTGACTCCATGGGGCCTCCCAATTTCATCTGTCACTTCTGTGACGGTTTGTTTTCGTCAGGCTGCGCCGGCGCCCTCATAGCCCAGCTCGCGGAGCACCTGCTCGGACGGCACGCCCAGCTCGCGCTTGATCTGCGCCTCCTGGAGCTTTTCGAGCAGGTTCTCCGGCAGCGGATTATCGAAGACGATGTCGAAGTCGCGCTCGGCCTCGTCGCTTTTGTAGATGCCGGCGGTGTCGAGCATGCTCAGCACCATGCGTCCGATCCGCCGGATGCCCTCGCTGTAAGTGTGGCGTTTGCGTTCGTTGCGGCTGAGCATGCCCATGAACGTCAGACGCAGGGCCACGGCGCTGGTCAGGTTACCGAGCTTGCCGCGCAGCACGCCGGCCACCAGCGGTGTCACGCCACTGGTCTTGTCCATCGCTTCGCGAATCTCGGCGATGTGCAGTTGCTCGCCGGGCGTCGCCGCGTCGCCGCCGAACTCCTGAATCGACGCCTCCGGATTGTCGGTGCACCACATCCGCCCGGGCGAGATCGGTTTGTCCTCAAAGCCTTCGATCCCCTTGCCGAGGTACATCTTGAACGATTGGAACGTGATCCGGCTGGCCCGGTCGCTCAGCCGCGTGTTCAGTTCGTCCTGCAGCGGGATCAGCGGCTCGACGTCGCTGACGCCCTCGTAGTAGTACGGCTGCGCGACGTTCTGCACGTGCACCACCGGCAGAAAGCCCCACGGCAGATCGCCCTCGGCCACCAGTACCTTGTCCTCGTAGCGCTGCCAGTGCGTGGCCGAGAGAATCTCGGTGACTTCCACGACTTGCCGGCTGTCGCTCCGCTGGCCGGCGCCCGCGAGAATGCGCGACAGGAACGAGTCCTTGCGCGTCACGCTGTTTCGCTTCTGATAGAAGTGCTGGATGTAGCACGTGATGACGCGATAGTCGTCTTCATCCAGAACCGGCAGTGCTCTCGGCGCCTCGATCAGCTCCAGGTCGATCGCTCCGGCCCATTGCAGCGCGGAGGAAAGCGAGGAGGGAGAATCTGCGAGAGGAGCAGCGGTGCGTTCGGAGGAAGGGAGAGCGGGCCGCACGAGACAATCGACGAACCCGTAGACGCTTCCGAGCACTGCCATGTCCTGGAAAAAGCCAAGGCCGCCGTTCGCCGCAAAGACCACCTTTAGAATCTCTTCCATTTCGCGTCGTCTTCGGCTGTCCGGAGCTTTGGACACAATACGAATCGGCTTGCCAAACAGGAAATCGGCTGCCGCATTCACGCGCCAGCCGATGTCGTTTTCGATCACCACTTCCTTGCGCTGGATGTCACGGGCGATGCGCGAGTCGAACGCGCCGGCCGTCGGCGAGTGCATCAGACCCGTGATGCGCGACGGCAGGCCGTACTCCTGCGCCTGCACATAGGGCCGGCCCGACTCGTGCACCTTGCGACTGACGGCACTACTGCCGGCAACGTCCACCGTCGGGTTGGCGTAGTAGTCCCACAGCCGAGCGAAGTGCCGGCCGATCTCGGCGGCCCGCGCCTCGACGAGCCAGTCGAGGTAGTCCGCGTCGAGCCGCACGTCACCGAAGCCATCCAACTCAAATCCCATCTCGGT
>JAAYBA010000244.1 GCA_012719085.1 Planctomycetota bacterium | reverse complement strand
CGGACGCTGCGCAAAAGCCGGCGCCGCGCCCCGGATGGCGCTTGCCGGCGCGGGATCGGCCCGGTAGACTGTTGTGTTTGACACGGTGGATCGTGCATCGACGTCTGTGGTTCGCCCGGGACGAAATTCGCGGGCGGACGTCCGGGTGTGTCGGAGTCAAGGATGGTCGGCCTCTTGCAGCAACCGAGTGAGTTTCCCACCGCAGCCTCCACACACGAGGTCTGTCCGCACCGGAGGCTTTTGCCATGCCCCTGGTAACGTTCTGCCTGCGAATGCACGAACCCTTCCGTCTCGATCCGGAAGGCACGTCGTTTCTGTGGGACGAGCGGAACCGGAGCACCTTCGCCCAGCACGCCGAGCGATGCTACCTGCCGACCGTCGGCCTGCTCACCGATCTGGTGAAGACGCACGTCGACTTCAAGGTCAGCTACTGTCTGTCGGGAACGTTTCTCGAACAGGCCGAGCTGTACGAGCCTCAGGTTATCGGTGCGCTGGCCGACTCGTTCAACGCCGGTCGGCACACCCGCCAGGTCGAGCTTCTGGAGCAGACGTACCACCACTCGCTGACCTCGTTCTTCGCCGACAAAGAGAAGACCGAATTCAAGCAGCAGGTCTCTCTGCACCGTCAGAAGATCCACGATTTCTTCGGCGTCCGTCCGACGGCGTTCGCCAACACCGATCTGCTCTATAACAACGACTTCGCCAACCTCGTGGCCGACATGGGCTACAAGGCCGTCCTCTGCGAACCTTGTCAGAAAATGATCGATGGGCGCACCGGCGAACCCATCGCCGCCAATACGGTCTTCCGGGCCAAAGGCCGCAACAACCGGGCCCGCAAACTGGCGGTGCTTCCGCGCAACGCGGTCCTCAGTCGGGAGCTGACCGGCCGGCTGGGCACCGAATCGCTGACCGCCACGGAGTACGCGGCCCGCCTGTCCGAGGGACGCGGCGAGGTGGTGCTGCTCGTCTGCGACTTCCCGCTGATCGAAGCCGGGACGCCGGCCTACGAACGGATGGAGGCCTTCTGGCGCGGGCTGTACGAGGAGTTCGCGCAGCGTGTGGACCTCATGGCGGCCAATCCGAGCGAGGTCGCCGAGTGGTTCCAGATCACCGAATCGCCCATGATCGACTGCCCCTGCCCGACGTGCCCGTGCGAAACGGACGGCCAGGTGTACGGTCCCGTTCCGCTGCGGTCGCAGGCGCAGCGGGTCCTGTTCAGCCGGATCGAGACCATGGAAGAGCAGGCCAGCGTCGCCGGAGGCGAGCTGCTCCGCAAGTACCGCTATCTGACCACGTCGGACCACTGGCGTTATCTCGAGGCGGCTGATACGACTCAGAACGGGCCCTGCGAAACAGCCAGCCCTTACGACTCGCCCGCGACGGCAGCCTTCGCGCTGACGCGCGCGACCGACGAGCTTTCGTATGCGATCCGAAATTTCAACATCCGCCAAAGGAGCGATCAGACCGCCGTCATCATCATCACACCGGAGACGGCACGACTGCCCTCCGAAGGCATGGGCCAGTTCGCCCGCTACGTCTCAGGCAAGAGCGGCGGGCTGGGCGAGGTGATCTCGGCGTTGTGCCAGGGACTGGCCGAGCGGCGGATCCCCGTCCACCTGATCACGATGAACCTGACCCGGCGGTTTCGCGAAGAGGCGGGACTGAGCGAGACGGAGTGGATTCAGAAACGCCACCAGCTCAATCCGGAAAACGTCCACCTCGTCAGCTCGTCGATCTTCGAAGGCTACCGCAGCGCGTACGACGGATGGCCGCTGGCCAATGCGGCGGAGTTCCAGCGTCAGATCGTCAATACGTACATCAAGGAGATTCGCAGCAAGTACGAAGGCCGCGCCATCCTGCATACGAACGACTGGATGGCCGGCGGCGTGGCGATGGCCTATGCCGCCCTTCGCCGGATCCCCATCCTCCACACGGTCCACAACACGCATACGGGACACATCCCGCTCGAAATGCTCTACGGCGTGAACCTGCAGAAGCTCTGGGACGCCCTCTATATTTCCATCGACCAGCAGAAACGGTGTGTGGACGCGCACGCCACCGCCATCAAGAACGCCACGAAGGTCAGCTACGTCGGCGAGAAGTTCCTCAAGGAGGTGGTGGAGGACTACTTCCTCGACCGGCCGATCATCCCGTGGAGCGTGCGTGAAGAGACCAAGATCAAGTTTCGCGATCGCCGCGCGTGCGTCATCCCGAACGGCATCTCTCCTGACGTGTTCCCGGAGACTCAGCCGGAGAACCCCGATCCCGATGCGCCCGGGCTGGCCAAGCGATTCGGCCCTTTCGACAACGTCCTCGCGGCCAAACGGCTCAATCTGCTGAAGTTCCAGCACAAGATGGGTCTGAACATCGACGCCGGAGCCCTGCTGCTCTATTGGCCGTCCCGCCTCGACCCCATGCAGAAGGGCATCGAGCTTCTTGAGGAGATCGCCGGCGGATTCGTCTACCAACATCCGGACGTGCAGATCGCCGTTGTCGCCGATCCCGTCGGCGGCGACAACACCCACGCCGAGATCATGGGGCGGATCGCCTGCGCCTCCGGCGGCCGCATCGCCTACCGCCGGTTCGACCAGGATCTGAGCATGCTCGGATACGCCGCCGCGGCCGACGTCTTCGGGGCCTCGCTCTACGAACCCTTCGGGCAGATCGACGTCGTCGGCAACATCCACGGCGCCACCACCACCAATCGGGACACGGGCGGCTACAGCGACAAGATCAGCCAGCTCAGCCTTCGCGCCTGGGGCGCCCCGATCGACAGCGGCAACGGCGTGCTGTTCCGCAACTACGACACCGGCGGCCTGTGGTGGGGGTTGAGTAAGGCCGTCGAGCATCTGCGCTATTTCAAGAACCACCCGCGAGAGTGGGAAAAGCAGATGCGCCGGATCATGCAGCACGCGCGAAAGACCTGGAGCCTGGACAACATGGTCGCCCGTTACATCACCGCCTACGAGGAACTCAACGAAGGCAAGCCCCTCGTGTAGGGCGTCGCCCTGCCGCTGCCGTGCAGCGGCGG
>JAAYBA010000243.1 GCA_012719085.1 Planctomycetota bacterium | reverse complement strand
TCGACCGCCTGCTCGCGGGTGCGGCGGATCATCGCGTTGGCCAGCCAGAGCAGCGGGTTGTAGAAGTAGACGATTTGCAGCAGCGTCTGGATCAGATTCACCCAGAGATCGCCTCGCCTGATGTGCGCCAGCTCGTGCAGCAGCACCGCCTGCACGTCGTGCGGCTGCAATCGTGGTGCGAGGTTCTGCGGAATGAGAATCACCGGCCGGAGCAAGCCGCAGACGGCGGGACTCGTCGCGTTGGGTGAGAGACGCAGCGAAATCGGCCGGGCAACTCCCATCCGACGGCGACACTGATCCAGAGCGGTTCGCAAACTCGGCGGCGCTTCCTGCGCCTGAACCACCAGACCTCGAACGAACCACGCCCGTTGCAACAGCAACAGCAGCAGAGCCGACACGATCGCCAGCCAAACCAGCAGGACGACAGCGTGCCAGCCCAGCGAGGAGGCCGCCGGACTTGGTGTCTCTGGTATGGACATCGCTTCCTCGGGCGTCGGAACCTGGTCGCTTGCCGCTGCCACACCTGGCGCGGAGGTCTGCATCTCGCGGATATGGTCCACAACCACAGGTCTGCCATCCCCAAGCTTCACTTGAGGCTGCCACCCGAGTGGAGGCATTTGCGGCTGAGGAGCCAGTGGCTCATCGACGGCAATCTGCGGCGGCTCCAGCGTTTCGCCCAGCCAGGTGCCGATGCTGATGGGCGAGCCCAGCGACGGGGGCAACACGAGCTTGACCAGCACCAGCATCCAGATCCAGTAGCGAAAGACCGCCCGGACCCGGCGCCGCAAGAGGAGATCGACGGCGAGCAGGATCAGAATCAGCACGCTGGACTGGATGAACATGGGCAGCGCGGACTCCACGAACGCCCGCCCCGCTGCGTTGCTCGTCTCAATGATCGCATTCATGACAACACCTCCACATCCAAAGATGCTCGCTGATGCGTTTTGTTACATCCGCGTACGGGCGAATGACTATTCGCCCCTACCTCTTTCGCGGCGTCGCTTCTTTCGGATCATGCTCTCCAGTCCGGCCAGCTCGGCGTCGGAGAGGGTGTGGCTTTCAAGCAGGAACTGCATCATGGGGGTCAGCGCCCCGCCGAAGGCCCGCGTCAGCATCCTGGCCACCTCGCCCTTGCGGGCCTGCTTCTGCGTGACGGCCGAGCGGTAGAGGATCAGGTTGCGGATACGCTCGGTGGTGAGAAGGCCTTTGGCGACCATGCGGTCCATCAGGGTCTTGACGGTACTGTAGGTCCACTGCCTGCGGTCTTCAAGTTCTTCCTGGACCGTTGGGGCCGCACACGGCTCGTGCGCCCAGACCACCTGGATGATCTCCCATTCCGCTTCGGTCAGTTCGTAGCCTTTTGTCGTCATGACAACCTCCTTTCGCTCTAACGATTACGAGACTACTCTACAACTGTAAAGATCGCAAGCGCATTTTTCAGATTTTCTCAGAAATCTTTCTGGCCCCCTTCCCGCCGGTGTATGATGGTCGCGGCAATGCTATGGAAAGGATCGCCCGATGGAATGCTCGCTCTCCTGGTGGAAGACGTGCCTGCTATGGCTTCTGTTGGCCCCGTGCGTATGCGAGGCGGCGACGCCCTATCCGCGCATCGCCATGCTCTGGTCGCCGGTCCGGGGTGACCGGTCGGTCGAGAGCATGGCCCGCCACGATCTGATTATGACGGGCGTGGGCGGCTTCGGCCTGCGATACGACCGCCAGCCGACCGGGCTGGCCGAGGGATTCACCGCCGATTCGGTCGTGCAGGCCAGGCGCCGCATCGCCGAGTTGCGATCGCTCCGTCCAAACGCCCCCATCCTGGCAGAGCTGTACTTCTACGAGTACGGCGAAAGCTGGCTGCCCGAAGACCATCCGTGGTGGCTGCGCAAAGAGGGCAAACGCCAGCAGTTCTGGCCCGGCACGTATCGCATGGACTGGTCCAACGCCGAGTTCAGGCGTCATGTCGTCAGGCTCACGGCGGCGCTCAAAGAGGTCGGCCTCGACGGCGTCTTTTACGACAATCTGCGCGAGGAGCCCGAGCCCTGGGTCGCGTTCCTCAAAGAGGTTCGACAGGCGGTGGGCGACGACTTTCTGCTCCTCGCCAATTCGGGCTACGCCGTGGGCAAGCACGACTTCGCGGCCCCATATCTCAATGGCATCATGTACGAGTCCGGCTGGAGCCACGGCCGCACCGAGTGGGACGACTGCATCGCGAAGATGCGGCGCACTGAATCGCTCCTGCGCAGACCGACGATCAGCGTGATCGAGCGATTCGAGGATACCGGCTCGCGCGCCGGCTGGCCCGGCGACCCCGATCGGGGCAAGAAGCCCCCCGCCGACCCGCAGGCCCGACGCTGGAGCCTCTGCTTCGCCCTGACGGTCGGCGATTTCTACTATCTGTTCGCCGACAACACCAGCCACCAGCACGACTGGTATCCCGAATACGACGCCAAGATCGGCCTGCCGACCGCGTCGGGCGAACGAGTCCGCTCCCATGTGTGGCGGCGGACCTACCAAAAGGCGCTCGTCGTGGTCAACCTTCCCGGTGCTGCCGAGCCCTACGAGATCGCCCTGGACCGCCCCGCCGTGGATTCGCTCACCGGCCGGACCGGAGCCCGTCTCCATCTGGCCCCGGGCGACGGCGCCATCTTCCTGTGGCAGAACGGATCGGCCTCCAAATGAAACGGGGGCCTGCGTTTGGTCGCAGACCCCCGTTCGGTTGCCTTCTCAAGACGGGCAATTCGGTTTAGTAATACGCGATCTCCACATTGTCGATCGCCCACCACCAGTCGTTTCCAGCCTCAACAAGGCCAAAGGTCACGACCATGTTCTGGGCGCCCGCCGGCTTGCGAATCCCGACGGCGACCGATTCGTTCGTGGCGTAGGGCTTGTAGTTCGGACTGCTCTCGTCCGATTCCCACAAGAGCACCTCCACCGGCTCGCCTCCGTCGAAGGAGACCATGATCTTCGCGGTCTGGTGGTAGTCGTTGTCAAACTCCGGACGCCAGCTCGAGGCAAACCGCAGTTGCAGCATCGTTGCCTCGACGCCGGTCAGATCGATGGCCGGCGTGCTGAGGAAGCTGTCGTACCAGCCTTCCGCGTGATCGATGTCATCCCATTCATCCGCATCGGCAATGGCCACGATGCCGGTGCCAAGCGTGAACGTCGACCGATCCTGATCCTCGGCGGCCTGCACCCACCAGTCCTTGTCGGCAAAGCTCCAGCCGGCCCATTCGGTCACGCCGTCCATCGCCGGATCACCGACCCCGGGCATGCCGCTGTCGTCGATCACCCAGCCTTCCGGAGCGGTCTTCGTCCAGACGGCCTCGCCGGCCACGACCTCATCCACATTCGGGCCCAGAGGCAGTCCCTCGAAGTCCTCTGCAAACAGAACATAAAGAGCCGGCACGCCGATCAACTCGACTTCGGCGATCTGCATGCTGTTGGCCGAGGCGGCGTCACGAACGGCTGTGAACAGAACGCGATAATACGCATACGCAACCGTGTTGACGAACTCGATCGGCGTGGCGTTCTGCGTGAACCGCGGCCAGGCTTCTTCGGCGGCGAAGTCAACGATGTCGCCGGCGGCAATCAACTCGAACGGCCCGTCGATGCTCTCATTCGAGCCATACAGCTCGAAGGCGACCGGGTCGCGCTCGGGGGCATCGTTGGCCGTCGTGAACGTCAGACCCCGGACCACCGTCGCACCCACCATCGGGGCGACCGTGAAGC
>JAAYBA010000242.1 GCA_012719085.1 Planctomycetota bacterium | reverse complement strand
GGTCGAGGTTCCAGGGATTTGCCATGACAGCGGCCCAGGCCATATCGTGTCACGCCTGCGCGGGCAGGCTGTGAATGCCAACAAAAAGGGTGAGCCCCAATGGCTCACCCTGTTGTGCTGTCGATAGGATGACTCGCGACGAAAGCGTCTACAGGCCCTTGGCGAGCATGTAGTACATCTCATTCCAGCGAAGTTCCTTCTTGAAGTCGTAGATCTTCGTATCGGCGTCGATCTGGACGTACTCGATGCCCGCCATCTCCGTGAAGTCCTGCATGTGCTCGCTGGTCAGCGCCATCGTGAAGCCGGTATGATGCGCTCCGCCGGCGAGAATCCAGGCGGCGGCGCCGATCTTGAGGCTGGGTTTCGGCACCCAGACGACCCTCGCCACCGGCAGCTTGGGCAGGTTGGCGTCGGGCGCCACCACGTCCACTTCGTTGACGATCATGCGGAAACGATTGCCCATATCGACCAATGAGGCGTTGAGGCCCGCCCCCGTCGGGACGTTAAACACGAGACGGCACGGATCGGCCTTGCCGCCGATGCCCAGTGGATGGACCTCCAACGAGGGCTTGGTCTCGGCAATGGAGGCACAGACTTCGAGCATGTGCGCGCCGAGCACCTTCGGTCCGGCCGGGTCGAGGTGGTAGGTGTAGTCTTCCATGAAGCTGGTGCCGCCCGGCAGACCGGCGGCCATGACCTTCATCGCGCGGACCAGGGCGGCCGTCTTCCAGTCGCCCTCGGCGCCGAAGCCGTAGCCGTCGGCCATCAGTCGCTGGACCGCCAGGCCCGGCAGTTGCTTCAGGCCGTGCAGGTCCTCGAAATTCGTGGTGAACGCCTTGAAGTTGCCCTCTTCCAGAAATGCCCGCATGCCCAACTCGATCCGGGCCGCTTCCCGCATTGCTTCCCGCTGCCTGCCGTCCTTGCTGATCGGCTTGGTCAGCTCATAAGTCGCCTCGTATTCAGCCGTGAGCTTGTCGATTTCTTTATCCGTGACCTTGTTCACTCGCGCGACGAGGTCGCCAACGCCGTAGCCGTACACCGAATAGCCAAGCTGCTTCTGGGCCTCGACTTTATCGCCCTCGGTGACTGCGACCTCACGCATGTTGTCGCCGAAGCGCACCATCTTGGCCCCCTGGGTGTCATGCCAGGCGCAGGCGGCGCGGACCCATACGCCCAGTTCCGCCTGGACGCCGGCCTCCTGCCAGTGACCGACGATGACCTTGCGGTTGCGACGCAGCCGCGTGCAGATGAACCCGAACTCACGACCGCCGTGCGCGCTCTGGTTGAGGTTCATGAAGTCCATGTCGATCTCACCCCAGGGGATGTCCCGGTTGAACTGCGTGTGCAGATGGACGAAGGGTTTGCTCAGGGCCTTGAGGCCGGCAATCCACATCTTCGCCGGCGAGAAGGTGTGCATCCAGGTGACCAGGCCGATGCAATTGGGCGTGGTGTTGGCCTTCATGCAGAGATCGTAGATCGCTTCCGGCGTCGTCAGAACCGGTTTGAATACCACCTTCACCGGCACCTGCTTTGCGCGGGAAAGGGCTTGTGCGATTTCTCTGGAATCCTTCGCAACCTGTTCGAGGGTCTCCGGGCCGTAAAGATGCTGGCTCCCGGTGACGAACCAGGCTTCCAGTTTCTTGAGATCTTCAATCATACGGTTCTCCATCCAAATACGTGTCGTTCGGCCTATCGTGCATTTCCGATCAGCTTACCACCGGGCCGGGCCCGTGTCTAATCTTTGTGAACGAGAAGGCGGGATGTCGCAAGGCAGAAAGAAGACGGGCGTCAGGAAATGGCGAATATTGGTCGAGACGGCGGCGTTTTCGTCGGCGCAAGGCCCGGCGTACGTCGCAAAAGGGTGATTCGGCGGCAGGGGCGAATTACCATTCGCCCCTGCCGCGCCAGCGTCAGACAACGTATGTCGAGGCGGCGGTGTCGCCGCCCCGGCCGGTCCAGTTCGTATGGAAGAACTCGCCTCGCGGCTTGTCCACCCGCTCGTAGGTGTGGGCGCCGAAGTAGTCGCGCTGCGCCTGGAGCAGGTTGGCCGGCAGGCGGGCGTGACGGTATCCGTCGAAGTAGGCCAGGGCCGTGCTGATGGCGGGGATGGGAATGCCCAGTTCGACCGCTGTCATCGCCACGCGACGCCAGGAGGCCTGGGCCTTCTGCACCGCCTTCTTGAAGAACGGGTCGAGCAGCAGGTTCGTCAGACCGGGATTGTTGTCGAAGGCCTCCTTGATCTTGCCGAGGAAGGCCGAGCGGATGATGCAGCCGCCGCGCCACATCAGGGCGATGCCGCCGTAGTTGAGGTTCCACT
>JAAYBA010000241.1 GCA_012719085.1 Planctomycetota bacterium | reverse complement strand
TCCATGTTGTCCGTGCGATTGTGCTTCATACAATGTTCCTTTCGTACTACGGGTCTTACTGCATCTGCCACATCCGATCGAGGTCAGACCTCGAAATCGTCACAAGCTCGATAGGCGTCGATCACGGCTCGCTCGCCTTCCTTGCCCCCTTTGCTCCTGCCGTGCTCCATACACAGGACGCCTTGGTAGCCTTTTCTGTAGATGTGCCGGAAGATGTTCTTGTAGTTGATTTCGCCGGTGCCGGGCTCTCGCCGTCCGGGATTATCGCCGAGATGGAACGCGCCGATCTCGCTCCAGGCCATGTCGATGTTCGGAATGAGGTTGCCCTCGGTAATCTGCTGATGGTACAGATCGTCGACGATCTTGCACGAGGGGCTGTTGACGGCGCGGCAGACCATGTACGCCTGCGGGATCTTCTGGAGGAACAGGCCCGGATGATCGCGCCACCAGTTGAGCGGTTCGAGCACGATCACGACGCCGGCCGGCTCGGCGATCTCGACGCATCGCCGCAGGTTGTCGATCAAGTTGGCCGTCTGGTAGTCCATTTCCATTCGCTGACTGATGCACCCGGGGGCGATCAGGGTCCACTTGGAATTGGTTCGCTTGGCGACCTCGACGGCCTCCTTGGTCCGGCCGACGATGTAGTCCTGGAATTCCTTGTCCTTTGTGACGAACGTGGCCTTGCCGAACTCGGCGTACATGACGTACGGCCCCATCATCATGTCGAGACGGTCCATTTCGGCGGCGATCTTCTCCTGGAGTTCCGCCGGCCGGCCCATCAGGCCGTTGTCGAACATGGCGGTGAAGCCCTCGTCGGCCATGAACTTGAGCTGGTCGATCGGATCCTTGCCGGCATGCTCCTGGAACGCGCCGAGGCCGGGGGCGTACTTGAGTTTGAACTTCCCGCTTGCGCCGGCCGCCTGGGCCTTCGAAGGCATCGCCGATGCCGCCAAGGCTGCGGCGGCCGCCGTGCCGAGGAAGGCGCGCCGTGTCACGGAGGGCTGGTTCTGGTGAGAGTTGCGCTGTGAGTGATCCATGATGAAGCTCCTATTCTTACGACTGAAACACACCCCTCCTCCACGAGGTCGAACGGGACTCGTGGTCGGCATGGCTCGGCCGGTGAGCGATCATCGTTCGACGCATCCGGTTCCGGACGCGTCGAACGATGTCGGTCGCTCAAGGCGCGTGGCTTGAGGTGCTATCTTTTCATGGGGGTCCACTTTTGCTTGCTCTTGCTGCTGGCGACGACGGTCTCGATGAAGAGCATGCCGCGCACGCCTTCGTTGACGCCGGGGAAGTCCGTGGCCAGCGGATCGGGCTTCTTGCCTTCGATGGTGCTCTTGACGGTCTGGGCGAAGTTGGTGTAGTTGTTGGCGAAGGCTTCGAGGAAGGCTTCCGGATGGCCGGAGGGGATGCGGCTGTTGCGGGCGGCCGCGGCGCTGTAGCCGGCGACATAGTCGTTGCCGCGTTTCCAGACTTCCTCCGGCTTGCTCGGACGGCGGACGTGCAGGTAGTTCGGGTCCTCCTGATGCCATTCGAGGCTCGCCTTCTCGCCGTGCACCCAGATGGCCAGGTTGTTCTCTTCGCCGTGGGCGATCTGGCTGGCGTGCAACACGCCCTTGGCGCCGCCTTCGAGCTTGAGCAGACAGTTGCAGTCGTCGTCCAGAGATCGGCCTGGCACGAACGTCGTCAGTTCGGCGCAGATGTCCGTGATCTTCAGACCCGTGATGTATTCGGCCAGATTCGCCGCATGCGTCCCGATGTCACCGACACAGCCGCCAGCGCCGCTCTGCTTTGGATCGGTGCGCCAGCTTGCCTGCAGGTTGCCGGTCTTCTCCAGCGCCGTGGCCAGCCAGCCCTGCGGGTATTGGACGACGACTTTGCGGATTTTGCCGACGTCGTTCTTCTTGACCATGTCGCGGGCCAGTTTGACCATCGGGTAGCCGGTGTAGTTGTGCATCAGCCCGAAGACCAGGCCTTTCTTCTCGACCAGCTTCTGTAGCTCCTTGGCTTCTTTGCTGGTCAGGGTCATGGGCTTCTCGCACATGACGTGGAATCCCGCCTTGAGTGCGTCGCGCGCGATGGGGAAGTGCCAGTTGTTCGGCGTTGTCACGGCAACGAAGTCGATCCGGTCGCCTTCCGGTAGGGCCGACTCGGCCTTGAGCATATCCTGGTACGTGTTGTAGACGCGATTGGGGTCGAGATAGAGCTGCTTGCCCATCTGTTGTGATTTCTTGGGGTCAATGTCGAACGCTCCGGCCACCAGCTCGATTTCCCCGTCCAGACGGGAGGCTTTGCGATGCACTTCGCCGATGAACGCTCCTGGCCCTCCGCCAACCAAACCCATTCTCAACTTGCGGTTGATTGCCATACCTACTCCTTTCAATTCACTGTGCTGTGGACGAAGTGTGTTGGGCGAGTCTGTCTGCCAAACTTCATGTACCCCACTAAATGGTGTCTCCCATAGACAAAACTCTGTTGATTATAGGGGTTCCGGCAGACGACGCAAGCGCCAAAACCGGCGGTCTCGGGCGGTGCTTCCGTGTGCCGTGCGCCGGCCGGGACGCCGCATGCCTCGCCCCCACACGGCGGGAGAGGCCAAGTTTGGGTTGACAGGGTTCCGCCGGGCCTATACACCTTCTCTTACGCCATCGAGGCCATCGCAAGGGCTGTCCTGTCAGGTGAAAGAGGTGATATGCAGACCGACATCCGCACCGTCTCTACGGACCTGCATTTCCTCCCCGTGGAAACGCGGGTGCCGCTGAAATTCGGGCCCGAGACGCTGACCTCGGTGATCTGCGCGCGGGTCTGCATGGGTGTTTCCGACCGGAAGGGCCGGCGGGCCGAAGGCTGGGGCGAGACGCCCTTGAGCGTGCAGTGGGTCTGGCCCAGCGGCCTGGGCTATCAGGAGCGTTGTGACGCCATGCAGCGGTTCTGCACGATCCTGGCGGAGGCTTGGGCCGGTTTCTCCGACGAAGGGCACCCCCTCGAACTCGGCCATCGCTTCATCGAATCCATTCTCGGTGGGCTGCTCGAGCGGTTCAACGCCGAGCGGGGGGCCGGTGCCGAGCCGATGCCTTGGCTGGCGGCCCTGGTCTGTTGCTCGGCCTTCGATATCGCACTGCACGATGCTTACGGCAGGCTCGTCGATCGTGACATCTACACGACCTACAATGCCGAATTCATGAACGTCGATTTGTCCCATTTCCTGGAGCCGGCGGCAGGCAGCAAGGTGTCGTTCGCGGGCCAATACCCGGCGGACTTCCTGGTCTTTCCGGTGCCCACGAGTCTGCCCGCCTGGCACTTGGTCGGGGGCAAGGATCTGCTCGATGCCTCTGAATTGACCGGTGCCGAGCCCGACGACGGCTATCCGGTGCTGCTGGCCGACTGGATCGGGCGCGACGGGTTGACGTGTCTGAAGGTGAAGCTTCGCGGCGACGACGCCGAGTGGGACTTCGACCGACTGGTCCGCGTCGGGGAAATCGCCATCGAGAACGGAGCGATCTGGCTGACCAGCGATTTTAACTGTACCGTGACCGATCCAGCCTACGTCAACGCGATTCTGGACAGGCTCCTGTGCGAGCAGCCGCACATCTATCAGATGATCCTCTACGTCGAGCAGCCGTTCCCGTACGATCTGGAGGCGAACCGGATCGATGTGCACAGCGTCTCGGCCCGCAAGCCCCTGTTCATGGATGAAAGCGCACACGATTGGCGGTTGATCCGGCTGGGACGCGAGCTGGGTTGGACGGGCGTGGCGCTCAAAACGTGCAAGACCCAGACCGGGGCGCTGCTGAGCCTGTGTTGGGCCAAGGCCCACGGCATGACGCTCATGGTCCAGGACCTGACCAACCCGATGCTGGCGCAGATTCCCCATTGCCGGCTGGCCGCCCACGCCGGCACAATCATGGGCGTCGAGACCAACGCGATGCAGTTCTACCCGGCCGCTTCGGCGCCGGAGGAGGCCGTCCATCCGGGTCTGTATTGTCGACGCGATGGGCACGTTGACCTGTCCACGCTGAGCGGACCGGGATTCGGCTACCGGCTCGACGAAATCGAACGGCAGTTGCCCGAGAAAGCGGCCGGCTTCTCGATGTGAATGGATGACAGACAGCCACCCAGATGAAATGCATGATAGCACAGTGATATGGAGTAATCGAGATGGCGAAACTGAGTGCCTTTGCAGATGAAGTGACCGAAGACTTTCGTTCACAGGTGGAGTTCCTGGCGAAAGAGCGGGTCGGGTATATCGAGCCGCGGTTCATCAATCGCAAGAACATCATGGACCTGAATCGGTCGGAGTTGGATGAGGCCCGCAAGATGATTCGCGATCGCGGGCTGAAGGTCAGCGCGATCGGCTCGCCGATCGGCAAGGTCCGTCTGGACGAACCGTTTGGGCCGCACCTCGACAAGTTTAAACATGCCGTCGATCTGGCGCAGTTCTTCGAGACGCCGTTCATTCGGATGTTCAGTTACTACGCGCCCGAGGGCAAGAACATCGACGACTACCGCGATCAGGTGCTGGAGCGCATGGCGGCCAAGGTGCAGGTGGTCGAAGGCACCGATGTGACGATGGTGCACGAGAACGAGGCCCACATCTATGGGCACACCGCTGAGAACTGCGCCGATCTGGTCGAGGCCGTCGGGTCCGACCGGCTGCGGTTGGCCTACGACCCCGCCAATTTCGTCTGGGGCGAGAAGATCACCAACAACGTCGAGGTCTGCTGGCCCGTGATGAAGCCCTATGTGGTGCACATTCACATCAAGGACTGGAAGCTCGGCGCGCCCGACGTCGGCAGTCTGCCGGGGCAAGGCGACGGGCAGATCAAGGAGCTGCTGGCCGAACTGGCGGCGATGAACTACGACGGCTGCATGACGATGGAGCCTCACCTCAAGACGGGCGGGCAGTTCGGCGGCTCGACCGGGCCGGAGCTGTTCGCCAAGGCCATCGCCGCCGTCCGCAAGCTGGCCGACCAAGTGGGTCTGGCGTGTGACTGATTCCCTGCACCAGAGGAGATTTCGATGAAGACATGGAATTTTGGGATCGTGGGATCGGGCTTGATCGCCGATTTTCATGCCAGGGCCATCGGCGACATTCCGAATGCGAAGTTCACCGCCTGCTGCGACAAGGTCTTCGACCGGGCCAAGATGCTGGCGGACAAGTACGGCGCCAAGGCGTTCGACAACTATGACGACATGGTCAAGAGCGACGACGTGGACATCGTCACCATCGCGACGCCGAGCGGTCTGCACATGGAGCCGACGATCGCAGCGGCCCAGGCGGGCAAGCACGTCCTCTGCGAGAAACCGCTGGAGATCACGCTGGAGCGGATCGATGCGATGATTGCGGCGCATGAGAAGGCCGGGACGCGTCTCGGCGGCATCTTCCCCTATCGTTTCAACAATCTCATGCTGCCCTTGCGCGACGCGATCAGTTCCGGTCGATTCGGGACCATCACCTACGCGGGCGTCTACGTCCCCTGGTGGCGGACCGACGAATACTACAAGGATTCCTGGCACGGAACGTGGAAGCTCGACGGGGGCGGGGCCCTGATGAACCAGTCAATCCACATGATCGACATGCTGTGCGATCTGATGCCGCCCATCGAGTCAGTCCAGGCGTTTACCGCGACGCTTGGCCACAAGATGGAGGCCGAGGACACGGCGGCGGCGGTCCTGCGTTATTCCGGCGGCGCGCTGGGCATCATTTATGGAACGACCTCCTCGTTTCCGGGCCAGTATCGGCGTTTCGAGATCACCGGGACGAAGGGGACCGCGATCAACGTCGAGAACAGCATCACACTGTGGGAGTTCGCCGACAAGCAGCCGGACGATATCGAGGTCCGCAAGCAGTTCATGAAGATCGAAGGCGGCGGCGGGGTCTCCGATCCGGCGGCGATCAGCTACGAGAACCACACGAGGAATTTCAAGGCGTTCCTCGATTCGCTCGACAGCGGCGAGGAGTTCTGGATCGACGGTCCCGAGGCCCGCAAGGCGGTCGCGGTGATTCTCGCGATCTACGAATCGGCTCGCACCGGAAAGCTCGTCAAGCTGTAAGATACGGCCGCGAAGCCAATCCGTTGCTTTTGTGGCACCTATAAAGAGCTCGATGTCAAGCTGCAAGTACTCCGTTTGCTCCAGGAAGTTTGAATCGAGAGCAATTCTTTCGTTTTCCGTTCGACCGCTACCGCAGATTGTTTTTTCCGCGTGGGCCGCCCTCACCCCAAAGGGGGCGGCCAAGGCAAGGACAAAACAATCGACCCTCGAACCGGAGGCCCGTCGAGCACCGCGCCAGATGATCTGGATCTCTTGTTGAGGCACTCATCGTTGCCATGCACCTATTGTGAACTGACCGTTCGGCCGTCCATGCAGATCATTGTGGCATAGCCAAGCATCGGCCGGTCATTCAGCCTCAGGAACTTCACCGACAGGGTGGCCCTGCCGGCCTGTCCATCGCCACACGGGAACCTGACCGATGCAAAATATCCACCTGCGCTTTCGACGGAGCCGCCCGCCGTCAACACACACGCGCGTCGAACGGACGTTGACTCTTCCACATGCCCCAGACCACCGTCAGCATCTTGCGGGCGACGGCGTGCCGGGCGTTGCTGGCTAAGGCGCCATGACGAATCCTTTCTTCGTAGGCATCACGAAACATGTTGTCCCGGCTGCGAATCGCCGAGGTCGCCATTCCCATAACGGCGTTCTTCAGGTGCCGGTTGACCATCCAGACCAACGCCAGGCGGGCCGGACGATCTCGACCCCGCCGGTCCTTGCCGCTGCTGGTCCGCTGCAGGCCCACGCCGCAGTACTTCCACAACTGGGTCTTCTTCTGAAATCGCCAGGGTGTATCCAGATAGGCAAACAGTGTTGCCGAACGGATCGGACCCATGCCCGGCAGGACGCTCCAATAGCTGATGATCGGGAAGCGACGCGCGCGACGCCGCATCTGACGCCTGGCGATGCGAACGTCGGTACGGCAGCTATCATAGCTGCGCCACAGCAGACGCAGTTGATCGGCCAAGTCCCGATCCAGGCCGGCCAGCCAGGTGCGGCGGACCACCACGTCGTGCAATACAGACCGCGGGATTCGTTCCCCACACAGCCGCGCGCAGGCCCGAAGCTTGTTGATCGAACGCGTGGCCGCCTGAACCCGGTCGTGGTACAACGCGACCCACCGTTTGAGAGACAGACGCTCGGCGTCGTCCGTGTGATACACGGCCCGCAGATATCCGCCACGCAGCAGGGCGGCCAGCTTGGCCGCATCGATCCGGTCGTCCTTGTCGCCGTCGGAGGCGATCAACCGATTCCGTCGCGGGTCGCAGACCACCAGCGTATCGACGCGATCCTTGAGGTTGCGATACAACCAGCCGGCGAGCGGCCCCTCCTCGAACGTCAGGTGCTTGGGGCTCGCAATCCGATCGAGCACTTCCCGAATCGCCCGGATGCTGGTCGGCAGCGAGTGCCGCTGAATGATCCGCCCTTTGCGTTCGACGCTCAGTTCTACATTGTTGCTATGCACGTCCGCTCCAATATAATGGTTGACCATGACGCAATTCCTTTCGATTAGGGTTACACGGTTCTGTCCAACAAACGTACCGTAACTCTACGAAAGAATTGCGTCTCTTTATACCTTCAGCCTCAAACCGTAGTCACGTAGGATGGGCTTCAGCCCATGCGGCCCGATTCGTGAACGCTTCGTATCCGGGGGTGGCAGCTCCTTTTGCCATTCCGAGCCCTTCGGCTTCGCTCAGGACAGGCTGCGCTGAGGAATCTGGCAGCGGACTGTGCACGTAC
>JAAYBA010000240.1 GCA_012719085.1 Planctomycetota bacterium | reverse complement strand
TTGGGGTCCACCGGCCGCGTGGCGGTGACGTGATAGAGCGCCTTGGCGAAGACGCGGATCACCTGACACTCGGTTGCAGAGGGATCACGGGGCAGGTCACTCAGCACGTTGGCCTGGTCCACCGCCAGCACATTGACGCCGGGCGTGTACTCCAGATAGCGAGCCGTATGGTCTACACCCTTCTCGGCCATCTGCGAGTACTCGGGCAGATCGGCCAGACTTTCGCCCGGACCGAGGACGACCAGCCTCAGGTCCTCGGCCATCAATGCCTTGAGGATGTCGTGACGGTAGGCGAACATCTTGCGGATCGTGTCGTTGGCCTTGAGCAGGGCCTCGTCGCTCGCCCGCCGTCCGACCACGGTGAACTCGCGGGCCCAGGTGAATTTCGTGTAGTACGGATCGACACGGAACCGGGCGGGAGGGGCAATCACGTTGGGCAGAGGTTGCAGCCAACTGTAACGCCAGTCCTGCAGGGGGCTCAGATTGAACGTGCTGCGAACCAGTTCGTAGCCTTCGGGGTCGTAGATCTTGAGCTGCTCACGCTTGCCGACCGGACCATGGTTCCAGTTGTTTACGCGATTGCATTCGAAATAGGCCTGGGCGATCTCGCACCAGTATTCGGCGGGGTTGCTGATGGCATAGGTGTCTTTGTACAGGCCCTTTTCCACGGCGGTGCGATAGGCCGCCATCCGGCGGTCGTTCCACTCGGGTTCGATCCGGCGCAACGTGCTGTCGATGGTGTGACAGAACTCGTGGACGGCGATGCTCTCATCGTCGTAGCGGTCGATAGGCAGGCTCAGCAGGTTCTCCTCTCCGAAGCTGGTGGGATAGCCGCCAGTGCCGCGAACGCGTTCGTTCAGGTAGTCCGGATTGGGTGCGTTGCGGTTCTCCGGCATATCCGTATAGACCTGGTCCTTGCCGATTACGATCAGGTACATACCCTGCTCGACCATGGCCTGTAGGATATCGGGTCGGCCGGCGAGCATGTGCGTGACGATCTCATAGGTCCGCTGCAACGCCTCGTCCGCCACCTCCGCCGAGGCCAACACGGGCATACCCTGAACGTCGATGTGCTTTTTGTAGAAATCGCGATAGATCGCTATATCCACGGGCCCGCCCCGGCGGCGACCGGGCCGACCGGCGGCGATCCTCTCGAAGAACGACTCCGGCGGCGCCGTGACCACAGGGCGATCCGCCGGAGGCGGACTCGCCTTACCGTATACGGAGACTGCTGCAAACGGACCCGTTTGTAGTGTGCCCGTGAGGGCATACACCCCCAGAGCCACTGCAAGGAACGGAAGGTAGCGTCTTACGACGCCACTACGAACTCGCATCGTCACTTTCACACGTCGCCCCTTTCTGCGAACAGAATTCGCCGTCATGGGATGATCACGAAGGCATCTCGAAGGCCTCGCCCGCTTCAATCAACTCCTGCCGGCCCGCCCGGCCGAGGCCGATTTCGTCGTCGCTCAGGTAACAAGCCGGATCGGGCGCCCACGGGTCGCCGAAATGGGCGTCAGCCCGCACGCGAAGGCTCCCGCCGCAGGCGTCGAAGAACCGGCACAGCCGACAGCGGCCTTTGATGTATGACCGGCGGTCGCGCAGTCCCTTCAGCAACGGCTCGTCCGGGTCCATCCAGATTTCGCTGAACGGCCTCTCGCGAACGCTGCCCAGGTCGTATCGCCACCAAAACTGGTCCGGGTGGACGCGGCCTTCGTAGTCGATACATCCGATGCCGACCCCGCTGCTGTAGAGGCCACCGCCGTTCCAGGTGAGCAGCTTCCAGACCTCGTCGGCCCGGCTGTCGCCTTCGGCCAGCAGTTTCCGGTAGAGATAGACGCCATCGACATGGTTGTCCACCGTCAGAATGTCCGTCTTGCGGCCGGCCTGCTTGAAGGAACGGGCCTTGGCGCCGATGCAGTCGATCGCACTACGGCACTCGGCGTGCGTCAGGTCGTCCCCGACAATCGCCGCACCGCGACCGCTGGGCACCAGATGATAGAAGCACACGCGCTCGATGCCCTCGGCCTCGAAGAAATCGAACAGCCCTTCCAGGTCTTGCACGTTTCTACGGGTCAGCGTCAGACGCAACCCGACGCGTACGCCGGCCTCCATGCAATGCCGAATGCCCTTGACCGCACGGTCGAATGCACCCGCAACACCACGGAATTTGTCGTTGACCGGCCCGATGCCATCGAGGCTGATCCCGACATACGAGACGCCCAGCCGTCGGATTTTCCGCGCCACATCGGACGAAATCAGCGTACCGTTCGTGGAGATGACCGCCCGCAGCCCACGACCGACGGTGTGCTCGATCAATTCGAACAGATCGGCGCGCATCAGCGGTTCGCCGCCAGAGAAGAGCACCGACGGCACCCCGAAGCCGGCCAGATCGTCGATGACCGCCTTGGCCTGGCCGGTGGACAATTCATCGCAAGCCTTGTCGGGTCCACTGTCGTTGTAGCAGTGGACGCACTGGAGGTTGCACATCCGGGTGATATTCCAGACGACAATCGGACGCCGCTGCGAGGCCTTGGCCGGGACCGCTTCGCCCTGCCGTTCGCCCGAACCCTTCTTGCCGTAACGGAGCCAGTCTCCCGGCGTGATCTGACCGCAATAGAGCTTGCTGATATTGATCATGACACAGACACCAAGGGTCCTATACTCCGTCCTCGTCCCCCACATGCGACGCGGACCATTCTACGCCATCGGGGCCTGGGGGACAAGACTCGAATGTCGGGCCCCGACTCATGGCTTTTCTTTGACGCGGGGCGGTTCGGACAGTACACTCTGGCAGACATGGTTTTGGCGTAGAGGGGACAATGAACTATCAGTTTTCGTTGGAAAACGTTTCGCAGCACATCGTCAAATACGGCGTGGACATCCGGCCGGCCATTTCGCCCGAGCAGGATCGCACCAAGCTGCAAGACTACGGCAACTGGCTGGTCGAGCAGTTTCCCGACGTCTTCGAGACGCTGCTCTCCGGTCCGCGCGAGCTGCGGGTCCAGCGCACGTTCATCCTGCCCAACACCAAGCGAGTCGAGCTGCCCACGTTCGTGCTGACCCCTCGCGGGCCGGTCTTCACGTTGCCCGAGCGTCTGTTCATCGACCGGCCGCACGAGCTGAGTATTCCCGACAGGGACAAGATCTTCCGCAAGGCCTTCGACGAGCTGCGGACGCGCTTCGGCGAGCGCACCGTGCCCCGCGTGGGCGTCGTCCACGAGTTCGTCTTCGATACGGGCTACGTCCCCTCGCTCGACGTGGTCGCCAGCAGCCTCAAGCACGATCTCTGGCGGCAGAAGGCAGCCAACCTTCGCATCTTTATGGAGGCCCCTACCGAGGGCAAGAACGTCAACATCGACATTCGCCCGACGTACCTCCAGCGATCGGTCCGACGCAACGAGGCGGTGCCCGCCGAGGACATGAAATTCGGGATCATCGTCAACGTCGATATCAACAACCAGCAACTCGCCGAAGACCTGACCAAGACGCAGGTCAACGACATCCTCGTCTTTGCCAGCGATTACGTCCCCGACGAACTGATCCGGTTCCTCAACAACGAATACTGACGTAACTCCGGTGATGGTCGGTCCGGCACGCCTTCGCCCGGGCTACGACCCCTGCGTGGGCTGGTGCAGGGCCTGGCGAATGATCTTGGCCCGCAGGGCGTCACGGTGCACGGCATCGAGCGATTTGCCGTAGTTCAGTTGCAGGTGCGCCGGCAGAGTCAGCATGAACAGGCGGTTGATCGTTCGGATGGACAGGCCGCCATCGGGGTCGGCGACTTCGGCCCGGCCCTTCAGCGCGCAAAGCCGATCGATCGCCGGCGTCGACGCCTGCATGTGCTCGCGCATGTTCAATCCGAGCCGCAGATGGCTCAACAGAGACAATGCTTCCTGCGAACTGATCAGGTGGGCGTTTTGCAGTAGCGCCGTCGCCCGCGAGATCTTGTCGTCGAGGATGTCCACCTGCTTGGCCAGCAGTTGCCGACGGGCGATCTTCTCGTATTCGACCATCTCCGGGATGATCGCCCCTTCGAAGTCGGACACGATCGACTGCTCGCTGATGCCGAGCGTCACCTGGTTCGAGATCTGGTACAGGTCGCTCGTCGCCTCGCTGCCCTCGCCGAACAGGCCGCGCACGGCCAGGTTCATGTCCTTGGCCGCCGCAAGGAACTTCTCGATCTGCCCGGTCATCTTCAGCGCAGGCATATGCAGCATCACGGAGACCCGAATCCCCGTACCGAGGTTCGTCGGGCAGGCGGTCAGGTAGCCGAAACGCGGATTGAACGCATAGTCCACCTGCTTCTCGATCTCGTCGTCGATGCGGTCGATCTGATCGAGGCACGCCGATAGCTGACAGCCGGGCTTGAGCACCTGGAGCCGGAGGTGGTCTTCTTCGTTAATCATCGCCGTGAAGAACTCCCGGCGAGCGATAACCACCCCTCGCGGCCCCTTGGCCATCGCGTGGTGCCGGCTGATCAGATGACGCTCGACCAGGAAATTGCGGCTCAGCACCGGCGCTTGATCCACGCTGAAGTAGACGATCTCATCACCGAGATCCAACGAAACGACCACAGCCTTGAGCCGTTCGAGAATCTCAGACTTCTCCTCGGCCGAGCAGCTATGCAGAAAGCGGTGCCCCGCCAGGTTCCGCGCCAGGCGGATGCGAGACGAGACGACGATGTCCGCCAACGGCCCGGACCCACTGAACCAATCATTGATGTCATTGCTGATATCGGTAAGCTTCATCGGAATCACCCGTGGACCTCGCACCGCCGGGGTCGAGCGTCATGCTATTCCTGCTGTTTCATCCGGTCGCGCAGCTCCGCGGCACGCTCGTAGTCTTCGTTGCGAACCGCCTGTTCCAACTCCTGCCGAAGACCCGACAGCTCCACGAGCTTCTTCGTCTCACACGGCACCTTCGACGGCACCTTCCCGCAGTGGGTCGAACGGCCGTTATGGGCGTGCTGGATCAGGGGCATCAGCGAGTGCTGGAAGACCTCATAGTCGTGCGGACAGCCGAGCGTTCCATCCTTGCGAAGACGGTCCAGCGTGAAGCCGCAATTCGGGCAGGCCGAGACCTCGTCGGCCCCAGCCAGCAGTTCCTCGTCCGAAGGCTGCGAGGCGAGCAGATTGCTGAGCAGTTCGTTGATCGACATCTGGCTTTGGGCCGCAATCCCCTGCTCGGCGGCGCACTGCTCGCAGATGTGCATCTCGTTGCGCACACCTTCGCTGATCTCGGTCAGGTGGATGGTCGCCGTTCGCTTGTTACAAATCTGGCACTGCATAATTCTTCACAAGTCCATTTGCCAACGTACAAGGAAGTCCCTGGCGCTCACCCGGCGTCTTTGCCGCCGAACGGAGCAGACTTCATCCTCTATGATATACGAAAGCCGCCTTCAAGTGTATTGCCAATTTTCACCGCTTCACATGAACCTGTTCGCCCCGCTTTCGCGGAAACCGCCGGCCGGGCCCCACCGCCGCCTATCGCTTTCGCAACTTGCTGAACCGGCCCTCCAGGCGTCTGTGGACACCAGCCGGGATCAGGTTCGAAAGATCACCGCCCAACGAAGCGATTTCACGGATCAGCGTCGAGCTGGTGAACCCATACTGCTCGCTGGTCATGATGAAGACCGTCTCAATGCCCGCCACGGCCCGGTTGGTCATCGCCAACTGGAACTCGTACTGCACGTCGGTGAGGCTTCGCAGGCCCCGGAGAATGACGGACCCCTGCCTTCGTGCGGCGTATTCCACCGTCAGACCCTCGAAACTTTCCACCGACACGCCCGGCAGACCCTCGATCAGCTCGGCAATCATCTCGACCCGCTCGGCGGGCGTGAAAAGCTGGTTCTTGATCGGACTGCGACCGACCGCGATGATCAGCTCGTCGAACAACTTCATACCACGACGGACCACGTCCATGTGCCCGTTGGTGATGGGATCGAACGAACCGGGGAAGATCGCCCTGACAAACTTATCGCCCATACACATCTTTCCTTAGGGGAATACAAATGGGCATTGTAACGTCGCTGGCCGGGCAGAGCAAGCCCCTGCAAACATGAATCGCCCCCGAAAGGCCGGGAATACCCAAGAAGCCGCTATGAACCAGGGGCCCAGCGGACGACGACTACGTCGTCAAGATCGCTACGCAGGTCGGCGTCGATGGCGATGGTCAGGCCGTCGCCCTGGCGCTCGTACGAGAGCGTCCTGCCGGTACGCATCAATAGGACCACCTCCGGCTCGGGAACCTCCGAAAGCACAACGGGGCCCTGGTGCGAAGGCAGCACGTGCAGATACCAGGTATCGCCGCGCGTGGTGATCGGGACGTTGCTGCGGTCCTCGCCGGGGGCCAGCCCGGCGCCGATGACTGAATCGCGGCTGTGGGCCATCCACTGCGACAGATCGTCGCAGTAATCGTAGAACACATCGGGCATGGTGCCATCGGGGCGCGGCCCAACGTTGCACAGGAAGTTTCCGCCCCACGCGCGGCAATTGGCCAGTCGCGACAAGACCCACGAGAGCGGTTTGAACCGCTCGCTCGGGACGTAGCCCCAGTGGCCGCTGGGCCAGATGTCGCAGGCCTCCCACCACTGGCCCGGCTTCCAGTTCTCGGGCTTGCCCGGCGTGCACTCCGTGGTGGCGAAATCGCCGAACCCGCTCCAGCGCGGGTTGATCACGATGCCTGGCTGAATCGACCGGACCCAGGCGAGCGTCTGCTCGGCGCGCATGTCGCCGACTCCGCTCCAGCCCATCCCGTCGAACCAGAGCAGGTCGATCTGGCCGTAGCGGGTCAGCAATTCGTGAAGCTGGCCGAGCGTGTAGGCGTAGAACGCCTTGAAATTCTCGAAGTTCTCCTCGGCCGGCGGCAACGGGAACTTCGCTCCGTACTCCATCGCCTGTGGGTAACCTGGATAATGCCAGTCGCGAGGCGAGAAGTAGAAACCGACCTTCAGGCCGTGCTTCCGGCAGGCGTCGACGTAGGGCTTGAGCAGGTCGCGACCTCCCATGTACCGTTTCGTGCTGAAATCGCCGAAGCTGGTCGGCCACAGCGCGTAGCCGTCGTGGTGTTTCGTCGTCAGCACCGCGTACGTGAAGCCCGCCTTCTTCGCCGCGGCCATCCACTTGTCCGGATCGTACAGCGTCGGATTGAACTTCCCCGCCAAGCCGTAGTATTGCGACTGGTCCTGGTTGTACTTCTTATAGGGGTCCGAGCTGCCGTGCCAGGGACAGCCTTTCATCATCGACCACGATGGATCGATTCCGTCGACGCTATGGATGCCCCAGTGCAGGAATAAGCCGAAGCTCGCCTCGGGAAACCACTGGGCATCGGGATGCTTCGTGGGCAATTCGAGCTTTGGCTTGGGCGCATTGAAGACCTTCATCGCCTCAGCCATCCACACCGGGTTGATGGCATAGCCGCCCAGCTTGCTGTCGCTTTCTTGCGGGCCAATCTTCTCGAATGGGATTTGCTTGAAGCCCGGGATCAAATACGCAGGCGAATCGTCACGCAGCGCGAGATTCAGGTTCGCCTCATCGACGAACTTCGGGTCCTGGTCCTCGATGTTGTCCTGGAAGGTGTAGAAATCGAACCCGCCGCAGGCGCCGAGGCAGTTTTTCTCCAGCCAGCGTTCGTTCTTCCAGCCGATGTTGCGTGCGATGATGCAACCTTCCGGCTCCTTGGCCATCTCGAGACCGTTGTCGAGGATGTGGGCCAGTCGCGGATAGCGTTCGCTCCACGGCGGCTGCGTGTAGTTGACCCGCTTGATCTTGTCGAGCAGCTTCCAACTGTTGTCCTTGTCCATCCAGGCCTTGCCGCGCCGGTCGGTGAAATGGGCGGAGCCGCACCTGGCGATGACGTTGTTGTCGATGGTGTTGTCGCGTCCCCCGCCGCACATGATGGCCCGCCCGCTGATCCGGTAGAAGACGTTGTTGGCGACGGTGACGCCGCTGGCGCAGTCGTCGAGATAGACCGCGTGGACACCGTTGCTGCCGGTCAGGTGGCTTTCGATGTCGTGAAAGAAATTGTTCTCGATCACATTGCCGCGCAGGCCCCAGTCGCGTCCGGCATACACCGAGCCGGCGTCATCCACCTCGTAGCAGACTCCGTAAATTTCATTCAGTTCGATCCGGTGCTCGTTGCCATTGAAGAGGATGGCCGAGTGCGGCGCGTCATAGAGCTTGTTGTTGGCGGCGATGTTGCCCACGCCGTTGATGCGGATCGCAGGGGCATAGGTTCGCTGCCAGCGGCCGAAGTCATGAATCGTGCAGTGGCGCACGAAGTTGTTGCCGGGCATGAGCGTAGCGCGGTCTCCGCCGGAGATGCCGACACCCGTCTGTCCGATGCCATAAATGGTGCATTGCACTACGCCGTGGTTCGTGCCGGAGATGTCGATGCCGTTGCCCCGCATGTTGCGGAGGGTGCAGCGCTCGATCCGGACGTTGCTGCCGCCGGAAACCTCGATGCCGTTCCGAACGCCCATCTCGATCGTCAGCCCTTCGATCCGAACGTGTGAGGCATTCTTCATCGCAATGATCGACGCCTCGAGCGTGGAGATCAGAATGTCGCTCTTGTCGAGATCCTTTGGCGGCCAGAAGTAGAGACTTCCGGTGGCCCGGTCAAGATACCACTCGCCCGGCCGGTCGATCTCTTCGAGGAGATTGACGACGTAGTACGGCTTCTTCGCCTGCATGCCGTATGGCGGAACCTTGTCGGCGGTGATCGTCCTGGCCGTCGTGTCGATCTTCGCGATCTTCACGATCTGGTTGGACCAGCCGTGGCACCAATAGCCGATCGCGTGCGCATCGGACGCAGCGAGCCAGCGTTCGGGACGCGAATCGTCATAGCCGAACGTGATGTCGTCGGCCGCCGACGTCGTGCGAACGAACCCTTCGTTGGGCCAGCGGGCCAGTGGCATCAGCTTGCCGCCGAAGCTCAGCTCCATCTGCAGCGGCGTCTTCGGGGTGGCCTTCAAGCCGGAGACTCGAACGCACCGGCCCCGGGCGCTCGGATCGAGACGGTCCCAAACGGCATCTTCCGATGAAATCTCTGAGAAGTCCCCGGTCGCAAGCCGACGACCGCCGATCAGACGAACGGTCTCGCCCGGATAGCCGCGGTAGACGATGGGCTTGCCTGGCCGGCCGGAGTCGTGCGCGGTCAGTGTGAACGACTCCGCGCGGAAGTAGTCGCCGCCTCGAATCACGACAGCGGCGCCTTCGGATTTGTCCTGTCGAACGGCATCACGGGCCTTCTCCAGCGTGGCAAAGGGCTTGTCGATCGTTCCAGGATTGGCGTCGTCGCCGTCGGTCGCGACGTAGTAGTTGCGGGCGAAGGTGATGGAACCAAACAGGCAGATGCCCCAGGCAAGCAGCATGGCCTTCTTCATCGCAGGTCTCCTCAACTGGTATGATGACTGTCATTCTGGAGAGTCCGGGGAAGGGCTCTCGGCCGGTACGGGCAGCGGTGCGGCCTTGGCCGGCTTGACACCGAGAAACAGCAGAACCAGGCCCAGCGCCCCAAGGACCAGACCGCCGACCGGCCCGGCATCCGGGCCTCCATTGACGGAAGGGGCAGCCGGGAGGTAACGAATGGGAACCGCCGAACCTACAGAAGGAAGGGTCGCCGTGTTGTAGACCTTCTTGCGGGTAAAACTGCCGGTGTAGTCTTTGCCGTCAATGCGGAATCGATAGGAAATCTGGTAATTGTGGTCCATCGAGTCATCCTGTTGGCTGACAGTCTGCTGGACCTCGGTGACGGTCGCCTGTGCCGTCTTTCCAATCACGGCCAGGGCTATGCCCCGAAGCCCGAGGAGGATCAACAGGATTCCCACGCCCACAAGGACCAGACGAGTACGGTTCGACTTCTTCTTCATGTTGTGTCCTCGATCGCAAGCCATCGGCATTTCTTCAGAGCCCGGCAGCAAGAGCCGCCTGCGGTATCGGCCCACAGCCGGCAGTGTACCCTCTCGGCACGGCCAAAGGCAAGATCTGAAGGGCGGCTCGATCCATGAAGATCGTGGTGGCTTGCTTTTGGCATGCGGCTCGATATCATTGTACGCTATGCTGTCCGATGCATATCGTGATCCGAGACGGCGGGAATGGAGTGCGATTTCACAGGAGGTGCATAGCCATGAAGAAAAGGGTTCTTCCGTTGCTGTTTGCGATAGCCGTCCCGATCGGCGTCGGGATCGCATTCGCAGCGCCGATGAGCGTCCAGGTACGCAACGGCAAGGTGCGCGCCACGGCATCACAACTGGGCAAGACCGTGGCCACGGTGGACTACGGCGACGTCGTCGAGACCGGTGTGGTGCAAAGCGGCTGGTATCCTGTCACCATGCCCGACGGCACGAAGGGCTGGCTGCACGAGTCGGCCCTCTCGAAGAAACCCGTCGCGATGCGGACCGGGACATCTGATGTGGAAACCGGCGTCTCGTCCGACGAGGTCGCCCTGGCCGGTAAGGGATTCAACGAGCAGGTCGAGGCCAAACTCCGGGCCGAAGGGACACTGGACTACACGTGGGTGGACCGCATGGCGGCGCTTGAGGTCGGCGCCGAGCAGATCGTGGAATTCCGCAGGCAAGGCAATCTGCCGGGAGGTGCTTTATGAAGGCAAGGCACTGGCTGGCGGCGAGCATCGGGGTGGGCCTGTCGGCCGCATTGTTGTTCTGCGGCTGCGAGGGCATGGGTGAGGTCGGCGCAGAACTTGGACGGGCCACAGGCGTGCTGACCAACTCCGAGGCCGAATCGGTCAAGCGCGGCGCGGCGGCCGTCGAGAAGAGCTGGCAGGACCTGACCCCGGAACAGGAGTATTACATCGGTCGCGCCGTAGCGGCACGCGTGTTCGAAACGTATCGGCCGCTGGATCAGCCGCAGGCGAACGCCTATCTGAACCTGCTCGGCCAATCGCTGGCAGTCTTTTCCGAGCGGCCCGAGACGTTTGGCGGCTACCGTTTCCTGCTGCTTGATTCCGATGAAGTCAACGCATTTGCCGCGCCGGGCGGGTTGATCCTCGTGACGCACGGCATGTTGCGTTGCTGCGAGAATGAGGACGAACTGGCAGCCGTGCTGGCCCATGAGATTTGTCATATCCAGGCGAAACATGGCCTCCGCGCGATCAAGCAGAGCCGTCTGACAGAGGCGTTTACGATCATCGCGGCCGAGTCGGCCAAGCAGTTGGGCAGCGAAGAGCTGGCGTCGCTGACGCGTGAGTTCGAGTCGTCGGTGGGCGACGTGGTGATGACGCTGACGACGAGCGGCTACTCGCGGACGCAGGAGCGGGACGCGGACGCCGCGGCGGTGCGGCTGCTCAAGCGAGCCGGCTACCCCGAAGCAGCCATCCTCACCATGCTCAAACGCATGGATGAGCGGCTTGCCACGGCGGGCGGTCTGGGTTTCGCCAAGACGCACCCGTCGGCTTCGAGCCGGATCGATGCGTTGAAGCCCACAATCCCAACCGCGCAGGCCGCGTCGGATGCCGTCCGGCAACAGCGTTTTGCCAAGGCGATGCAGCCGGTTCTGGCCGGACAATAGACCCTGTGCCGAACGCTTGCAGAGTTCAGGCGGGAAGAACAGCATGCTCAAACGTGGCGGCAAGTATCTGCGTGGAACGGCAATCGGCCTGATCGCTGGGACCATCGCGCTGTTGCTGTGGCAAATCGGCGTCCTGGAATCCTGGGAAGCGCCCACGTGGGCGTGGCGCGCTCGCTCTTTCTCGGCGAGAGAAACCCTCGCGCCCGAGGTCAAGTTGATTCTGCTGGATCAGGCCAGCCTCGACTGGGCCCAGCGCGAGAATGGGTGGGGCTGGCCCTGGCCGCGCGAGGTCTACGGCGCAATCTCGGCGTTCTGCGAGCGCGGCGGGGCCCGGGCGGTGGCTTTGGATCTGTTGTTCACCGAGCCGTCGGTCTACGGCGTCTCCGACGACGAGGCGATGGGCGAAGCCCTGAAGGCCGGTCCGCCGGCGGTCCTGGCGTTGATGCCGGGCGGGAGCGTGGAGACATGGCCCGAATTTATGCCGCGTCCGGCCCGTATGACGACCGTGGCGACGGCGATCGAGCCCAATCATCTGCTATTTCCGGTTCCGGAAGTGGCGCCGGGCGCTGCGGCCTTCGGACACGTCGCGGGCCTGCCGGATGCCGATGGCGTGTTCCGGCGGGTCTCGCCGTTCTG
>JAAYBA010000239.1 GCA_012719085.1 Planctomycetota bacterium | reverse complement strand
TGCCCCGGCGATGAACAGCCGGATGTGGGCCAACCCTATCGTTCAGGCGAACGTCGCAACGCTGACGAAGTTGGGTTTTCGAATGGTCGGTCCCGCCACGGGACGCCTGGCCTGCGGCACCGAAGGCGCCGGGAGAATGGCCGAGCCGAGCGAGATCATCGCGGCTATCGAGGCCCTGACCGACAACAAGCAATAGGTCCTATCGGTCCCATAGGTCCTGTCGAATGAACGAGAATCGCCCATGCGTTTTCTCATCACAGCCGGCGGCACCCGCGAATACATCGACCCGGTCCGCTTCATCTCCAACGCCAGCAGCGGCAGGATGGGCTATGCCCTGGCGACCGCAGCGCTGAAGGCCGGCCATGAGGTGACGCTGATCTCGGCGCCGACGGCGCTGAAACCGCCGGCCGGCGCCACGCTCGTCGCCGTCGAGAGTGCGGCCGAGATGTTCGCGGCCGTCAAGCAGCACTTCGCCCGGTGCCACTGCCTGATTATGGCGGCGGCCGTCGCCGATTTCACCCCGGCCAGCCCGTCGAAGACCAAGATCAAGAAGGAAGGTGGGCTGAAGCCCACCCTACGGCTCAAACCCACGCCCGACATCCTCCGCTGGGCCGGACGGCAACGTAGGGTGTGCACCGCACACCATTCCAAGATCATCGTCGGTTTCGCCCTCGAGGACCGCGATTTGCACGCCAACGCCGAACGCAAGATGCGCGACAAGCACCTCGACATGATCGTCGCCAACACCCCGGCTGCCATCAACGCCACCGCTTCAATTCTTCATATCAAACCCATCGATTCCGATTGGATCAAGATCAACGAATCGCACAAGACCGCCAGCAGCCGACGCATTATTCGAGAAACCGAGAGACTCTTCCGCCAGCAATGACCCGCACAATCGACTGCCCGGCGCTGATTTCGTCAGGTGGACAGGTCGGGGAAAGCATGGGCTACGGCGGCATTGGTGAGGCGGAAGTTGCGCATGTTGACGGCGGCGGCGTGTCCGGCGTCGGTTGCAGCGAACGCGTCGGCGCCCTTGGAGGCCAGCTCCCGCAGGTAGGGCAGCGTAGCATTGCACAGAGCGACGCTGGAAGTACGGCTGACGGCGCCGGGGATGTTGGCCACTGCATAGTGGACGACGCCATCGACGAGGTAGACCGGATCGCTGTGTGTGGTCGGTCTGGAGGTTTCGGCGCACCCGCCCTGGTCGATGGAGACGTCGACGATGACACTGCCAGGCTTCATTCTGGATACGAGTGCGCGGCTGATAAGATGAGGAGCGCGGTCGCCCGGGATCAGGACGGCGCCGATGACCAGGTCGGCCTCCATGGCGTACTCTTCGACCGTATGCGGATCGCAATAGATCGTTGTGACGTTGGCGGGCATGACTTCGTGGAGATAGCGGAGCCGGTCGAGATTGATGTCCATGATCGTCACATGCGCTGCCAGCCCCGCGGCCATTCGCGCGGCATGGGTGCCGACGACGCCGCCCCCGAGAACCAGGACCTCGCCGGGCGCCACGCCGGGGACCCCGCCCAGCAGAAGGCCCCGTCCCATCATGGGTCGCTCCAGGCACTTGGCCCCTTCCTGAATCGACATGCGTCCGGCAATTTCGCTCATGGGTGTCAGCAGGGGAAGCCGGCCGCGCGGATCGGCCAGGGTCTCATAGGCGACCGCGGTGATACCGGACTTCAGGCAACTGACCGTCAGAGGTTGCGAGGCGGCGAAATGAAAATAGCAGAACAGCGTCTGGTCCTGTCGAAGCAGCTCGATTTCCGACGGCTGGGGCTCCTTGACCTTGGCGACCAGATCGGCGCGCCGGTAGATCTCTTCGGCCGACTCCACAATCTCGGCGCCGACCTCGGCATAGGTCTCATCATCGAAGCCGCTGCCCAGCGCCGCCCCTCGTTCGAGCAGCACCGTGTGGCCGTCGCTGGTCAACAGCTTTGCTCCTACCGGCAACAACGCCACGCGGTACTCGTCCTTCTTGATCTCTTTCGGTACGCCAATGATCATTCCGTGTGTCCTATTATCAGTCGTCAATCGACGATTCCCAGGTCGGTTTTGGTCAGGATGGACTCGAAGACGTGGCCGGCGCCGGTGATGTTCTCTTCGGCGCCCTGCCGGCGGTCGATGACGCAGACAATCTTCTTGACCGTCGCGCCGGCGTCGGCGATGACCTTCGCCGCTTCGAGGACCTGGCCGCCGGTGGTGGCGATGTCCTCGACCAGCAGCACGACGTCGCCGGCCTTCAGGACGCCCTCGACCATTTTGCCGGTGCCATATCCCTTCTTGCTGTTTCGGATGATGACCCAGTTCTTGCCGGTCTCCATCGCGGTCGCGGCTGCCAGCGCCACGCCGCCGAGTTCGGCGCCGGCGATCAGCGTCACGTCGTCAGTCATGTGTCTGGCGAACTCGGCGCCGAGGGCCTTGAGGATGTCCGGACAGGTCTCAAACAGATACTTGTCGAGGTAGTACTTGCTCTTCTTGCCGCTGCGCAGCGTGAAGTCGCCTTCGAGATACGCGGTCTCTTTGATCCGCTGAATCAGTTCTTTCCTGGTCACGGGGAACGATCTCCTTAGACGTTGAGTTCAACTCGCCGGTTGAGGTGCTTGCTGTATCGTTTGCGAACGGGGGCCACGACGGCCTTGATGAATTCGTCCACCTGCTGGGGCGCTCGTCCGACGTAGGCCTGGGGATCGAGCACTTTGGCGAAGTTGATCCTGGCGAAGGCGACGTCGGCCCGCAGGCGTCCGATCAGGTCGTTGGGTTTGCCGAACGTCTTGACCTGGGCGGCAGCGGCCTGCGAGTGCAGGCGAATCTTCTCGTGGAGTTCCTGGCGGTCGCCGCCGGCCTTGACGGCCGCCATGAGGAGGTTCTCCGTGGCCATGAACGGCAACTCGGCCTCGACGTGGGCCTCGATCACCTTCGGGTACACGACGAGTCCGTCGAAGACGTTGATCAGAATCCGAAGGATGCCATCAATAGCCAGGAACGCCTCCGGCAGCACCACGCGACGGTTGGCCGAGTCGTCGAGCGTCCGCTCGAACCACTGCTCCGCGGCCGTCATGGCGGGGCTGGTCGCCAGGCTCAGCACCAGCCGGCTCAGCGAGGTCACGCGTTCGCACCGCATTGGGTTGCGTTTGTAGGCCATCGCCGACGAGCCGACCTGCGATTTCTCGAACGGCTCCTCCATCTCCTTGAGGTTCGCCAGCAGGCGGATGTCGTTGCAGACCTTGTGTGCCGACTGGGCAATCGAGGCCAAAGCGTTGACCACGAGGGTGTCGATCTTGCGCGAATAGGTCTGGCCGGTGACGGGACAGAGCTTCGTGAAACCGAAGGCGGCAGCGACGTCTTTGTCGAGCTGCTTGACCTTGTTGTGTCTGCCGTCAAACAGCGCCAGGAACGAGGCCTGCGTCCCGGTCGTGCCTTTGACGCCCCGAAACGGCAGGTTCGCGATGCGGTACTCGATTTCCTGGAGGTCCATCGCGAATTCCTGGCACCACAGCGTCGCGCGCTTGCCGACCGTGGTCAACTGAGCCGGCTGATAGTGCGTGAAGCCCAGCGTGGCTATCGCCCGGTGTTTGGCGGCGAACTCGCCGAGCAGGTCGATCACCGAGGCCAGCTTGCCCGCAACCATGTGCAGGGCCTCGCGCATGACGATCAGGTCGGTGTTGTCGCCGACGTAGCAACTGGTGGCGCCGAGGTGGATGATCGGCGCGGCCTTCGGGGCGGCGTCAGCAAACGTGCGGATGTGCGCCATCACGTCGTGACGCAGCTCCTTCTCGTATCGCGCCGCCTTCTCGAAGTCGATGTCGTCGAGGTGGCGGGCCATCTGATCGATCTGGCTCTTCTTGATGTCCAGTCCGAGCTTCTTCTGGGCCCTGGCCAGCTCGAGCCAGAGCCGTCGCCACGTGCTGAACTTCTTCTGCGCCCCGAACAGGGCCGCCATCTCCGGCGAGGCGTTCCGCTCAACCAGGGGACTGGTGTACAGCTCTTTGTCCTTTGCCATTTCTCTCTTCCTGAATCATAGGTCCTATCGGTCCAATAGGACCTATTGCATTTCCGCAAGAAGCCTCTCGATCTGCTCGATGTCGTCGTCACTAAGATTCCAATCGGCGGCTTGCGCGGTCTCGTCGATCTGGTCGGGCCGACGGGCGCCGACGATGGCGGCGGTGACTTCCTTGTGCCGCAGGACCCAACTGACAGCCAGTTGAGCGCAGGTATGTCCACTGCGTTGGGCGATCTTCTTCAATTGCTCGACCAGTTTGAGTGTCGCACTGAACCGGGGCTCCTGAAAGTCCGGGTGGCGTCTGCGATGGTCGTCCGGCGCCAGGGCCGCAAGTCTCTCGCGACTGAACCGGCCCGTAAGCAGCCCGCGCTGCATGGGGCTGTAGGCCACGACGCCGATGCGGTGCTCCGCGCAATAGGGAAGCAGCTCGGCTTCGGCCTCGCGGTGGAGCATGCTGTACGGCGGCTGCAACGACGCGGGCGGATGGATTTTGCCAATGCGTTCGAGCTGGGCCACGCTGTAGTTGGAGACGCCGATGTATCGGACCTTGCCCTCTTGCACGAGGCGGGCCATCTGTTCCCAGGCCGCTTCAATCCCGTCGTCGGGATCGGGCCAGTGCATCTGGTACAGGTCGATGGTCTCGCCGCCCAGCCGTTCGAGACTGGCGTGGCACTCACGGCGAATGCTCTGAGGATCGAGGCAGGCGACCTTCTGGCGCCTGTCGTTCCAGAGCAGGCCGCACTTCGTGGCGATATAGGGTTTGTACCGGGTCTGTTTCAGCGCCCGGCCCACCAGCTCTTCCGAATGGCCCAGGCCATATACCGGCGCTGTGTCGATCCAGTTGATGCTGCGCTCGAGCGCCGCCAGGATGGCGGCCAAGGCCTCCTCGTCGTCCTGCGGGCCCCAGCCGAATTCCCACGGACCACCCATGGCCCAAGTGCCCAGGCCTACAGTGGTCAAGTGCAGTTCGGTATCGCCCAGTCTTCGTTTCTGCATATCGGTCTTTCCAATGCGGTCCCGGCGATCGCCGGGACCTGCCGTGTCGTAGAATAGTCGCCGGCGGCGCCCTTTTCAATCGCTTTGTGCGATTCACGCGGTCGCGACCGAATACGTCCGAGTGCGCAGGAACGTCCCACGCAGAGTCGGCGCGACGTGAGACGCGACGTCAAAGAGCGAACCGTCTCTTTTCGATACTGCCACGCCGGTGATTACAGGACCTGTTTCGGCCGGAGTTTCTGCGAACGGACTGCCCCGAGGACGTCGCCGCACAATCAGGAGCAAGGGGGATTTCGCCTAACGCGAGTCTTGTCGATAGCCGATTATAATCTATGTTTTAACGGGGGCCTCCGAAGGGGTCTCGTCCGGCTGACCGGATGGGGGCCCGGGTGAGGGCGGATGTGTAACGGCCCGTCCCGCCGAATCGAGATGGGCCGTTGCGTCGGCTTGCCCCCAGAGCACCAATCTTGGATGTGGGTACGGGAGGTTGACATGAGCGAAATCGTCATGCTGGAAGGGCATGAGTCTCAGTCCGTGCTTCAGACGGTGGTCGCAGAGCGTGCGCCGGCGATCATGTCGTATCTGTCGAAGGACAAGTGGCACGTGGCGAAGGTGGTCATGAGGGAACTTTCCGGCGGGAGGCTGTACGTCGAAGGTTGCCACGCTTCCGGCAAGCCGCACCCGATCAACATCCGTGTCGACCAGCCCGTCGGCGTCAATTTCAAACACGCCTACGGCAAGTTCGTTTTCGATACCAGCGTCGTCGCGCTGGAACCCTCGCCCGACCCGGCGGCCGGCGGGACCATCGTCCTGGCCCTGCCGGATCGCATCGGTGTCGTGCAGCGGCGAAGCTACTTCCGCGTCAACGTCCCGGAATCGCTCAAGGTCAAGATTGTGCTCTGGCATCGCACCAGCCAGCGCAAGTCGAAAGGGTCAGGTCACGAGTACTTCGAAGGCCGATTGATGGACATCTCGGCCGGCGGGGCCCAGTTGACCCTTCCGATGAAGGCCTCGGAGACGGATGCCTCCGGTGTCAGCGAATCGGAGTTCCGGAAAGGGCAGTTCATCGGCGTTCGCTTCACACCCATGCCGTATGAGACGCCGTTGATGTTCAGCGCCCAGATCCGCAACGTTCTTCCCACCGCGGACCGTGCAGGTTTGTGTCTGGGTCTGCAGATCGTCGGGCTCGAAGCGAGCGACGAAGGCCGGGAGGTTCTGTCGCGACTGGCGGCGGTGGTGGACCGCTACTACCAGATCAACCAATCTTCAGGATCACACCGGGAGATACACCGGTCGGAACCAGGCCCGAATGCCTCTCACATGCCGGCGGGGGCCCTGCAATAGCCCAGCACTAACCGTGCGTTTCCAAATGGCTTGAGGACGGAGCGGAAACGCTCGGATTGGGCGTGACGAGGGGATGCCTGGCGGGATGCACCCGCTGGTAGGCCCAGCGAGCGAATCCGCTGCCTGCGAAGATCAGGAAGATCAGCATCATGGCCGTCTGCATACCCAGCCACAGCACCATCCCAAGAAACAGCAGTACCCTCATGAGATAGCTGAAGGGCTGTTTGCCCCTGAGATAGACGTTCAGAACGTGCGGATATCGGATGCGGCTGACCATCAGAACGGCCACTCCCAGCGTCAGAAACGGCAGTACGTAGATCGCCGCATCGAGAGTCGGCGCCACCTCCTGTTGAAAGATGACCAGACTGACGATTGCGCCGGCTGCCCCAGGGCTTGGCAGGCCCGCGAAGCTCATGTGGGCGGCCTCGTTTTCCTCGTTTTCCACGTTGAAACGCGCCAGGCGGATGGCGGCGCAACTGATATAGGCCAAGGCCGCCAGCCAGATGAAGCGGTGAAACAGGCCGCTGCCCAGCGGGGTCGTCAACTCGAGGTGGACTTGGATCGCATTGAGCATGATGAACGCCGGTGCGATGCCGAAGCTGACCATATCGCACAGGCTGTCCAACTGACCACCGAAACTGGAGGTCGACTGGCTCATTCGAGCCAGACGTCCGTCGAGCATGTCGGCGAACATCGCCAGCAGGATCATATAGCCGGCCATCGCGAAGTGCGAGAATCCCCCAATGCCCTTCTCGGCCCCTCGACTGGCGAAGACGATCGCGATGAAGCCAAAGACCCCGTTGAGAATGGTGATCAGAGAGGGCAGCACGGCGATGTACTTGACCCGCTGGCCGCGCATGCGCTTCAGCAGCCGGTCTTTATCCCGTTTGGCTTTCGATCGGAATCGTCGCACGATCTATCTGTACCTCACAAGTGGAGTGGTCCCCGCCTTGACGGTATCTCCTATGCGAACCATGCACTCGGTTTGTTCGCCGGCGGGCACATAGAGTTCGGTCCGTGAGCCGAATTTGATCATGCCAAACGCCTGCCCCTGACGCAATGTGTCTCCCTCCTTCGCCTCGCAGACGATGCGTCTGGCGATGGCCCCGCTGATCTGTCGCACGATCAAACGGTCTCCGGGCTCATCGGTTCGCACCAGCGTCAGGGTGTTCGACTCATTGACCTTGGCTGACAGCGGATTCATGGCATTGAGATACTTGCCTTCATGGTAGGCGATCTTCTCGACGCGAACGTTGCACGGGGCGCGATTGATGTGCACGTTGAAAATGCTCAGAAAGATGCCGATCCGCAGCGTCGGTCCGTCGAGGAAGTCGCTCTGCGGCATCTGCTCGATATCCGTGACCTTGCCGTCGGCCGGAGCAAGGAACAGATTCCTGTCGGGTGGCGCGCTCCGCAGGGGGTCGCGGAAGAACATCAGGGCCCAGACCAGAATCACAGCGAGAACGGCTTCTGTGGCGACGATGGCCCAGGATGGCGCACGCGAGGCCGCGCCCAGCGCGACGGCCAACATGGCCACAACGAGCAGGGTCGGGTAGACAGCCACCTGGGGCCATCCGTACTTGGTCAACGGTATCCTCATACAGTGTATGATAGGCACAGACACGCGTCCGGACAACAGAAAAGGCCGATCCCCCGCCGAATCGCCGCGTCCCGGCAACGAACGAAACACCTGTCCGAAACGAATGCCGAGAAAAGGAAACGCCCCGTCGCAGATTCCGATGGGGCGTTCTTTCTGTTCTTGCGGTTTCCGTCCGGTCTTTGCCTGTTGTTCGACGGTTGCCCTTTCGAACTTCAGGACCGGCTGAATGGATTGTTGAACGTGGCGGTCTTGCCCAGTTCGGCCTCGATTTCGAGCAGGCGGTTGTACTTGACGGTTCGCTCGCTGCGGCAGGCCGAGCCGGTCTTGATCTGCCCGCCGCCCATCGCCACCGCGAAATCGGCCATGAAGGCGTCTTCCGTCTCGCCGCTGCGGTGCGAGATCACGTATCCCCAGCCGGCCTGGCGGCACAGGTTGATCGACTCGATGGTCTCGGTGACTGTGCCGATCTGGTTGAGCTTGATGAGCACGGCGTTGGCGGCCTGCTCCTTGATGCCGCGGGCGATGAACTTCGTGTTGGTTACGAACAGGTCGTCGCCGACGATCTGGACCGTATCGCCCAAGGTGGCGGTGTGCTTCTTGAAGCCGGCCCAGTCGTTCTCGTTCAGGCCGTCCTCAATGGAGACGATCGGGTACTTCTTGCACCAGGCGGCGTAGAGCTTCGTCATCTCGTCGCTGGTCTTCTTGCCCTGGCCGCTCTTGGCAAGGTTGTAGGCGCCCTTCTCGTAGAACGAACTGGCCGCCGGGTCCAGCGCGATCGCCACGTCCTGGCCCGGTTTGTAGCCGGCGGCCTTGATCGCCTCAACGATCACTTCACAGGCCTCGTCGTTGCTCTTGAGGTTGGGTGCGAAGCCACCTTCGTCGCCCACGCTTGTGGCATAGCCCTTCTTGGCCAGGATCTTCTTGAGGGCGTGGAACGTCTCGGCCCCGCACCGCAGCGCCTCGGCGAACGTCGGAGCGCCCACGGGCATGGCCATGAACTCCTGCAGGTCCACGCTGTTGTCGGCGTGCTTGCCGCCGTTGAGGATGTTCATCATCGGAACCGGCAGCCGCACGGCCCCGGCGCCGCCCAGATACTTGTAGAGCGGCAGGTCCGCCGCGACAGCCGCCGCCCGCGCCACCGCCATCGACACACCCAGCATGGCGTTGGCGCCGAGCTTGCCCTTGTTGGGCGTTCCGTCCAGATCGATCATCAGCCGGTCGATCTCGGCCTGCCGGCTCGGATCCATACCGACGAGCTTCGGTGCGATGAGATCGTTGACATTCTTGACCGCCTTGAGGACGCCTTTGCCGCCGTAACGCTTCTTGTCGCCGTCGCGCAGTTCAACCGCCTCGTTCTCTCCTGTCGATGCGCCCGAAGGCACCGATGCCGAAACGCTGATGCCATTGTCCAGTTTGCAGAATACCCGCACGGTGGGGTTGCCTCGCGAATCCAGGATTTCCATCGCGCATACGGCCGAGATCGTCGTTTTCATGTCTTCTACTCTCCTTGTCTGTTTCGTTCGTGTTGCTCCCGCCGCACGGCGTTCGGCCGCGACCGGGGGTTGGCGTCCAGCACGGTGGCACGAACACTCTGGCGATTGGCCCGCACCGCCGCAGCGGTTTACCCCCAGGTCCGAGAAACGACTTCTTGGGATCCCTGGCGGCGAGGCGTCATCTGGTCTTGTCTTCATGCCCCGATACAATTCGGGGCAATGCTAACGCAACGGCCCTCCGGTCGCAAGCGGAATCTCGTCCGGGTCGAACGGCCCTTGACTTGGCCGGTCCAAGTGGGTATGGTCCGGCGGTCGGCGGGCAGGAAAAGCATACGCACGGGCGTCCCGATGCCCATTTTAGGGTCTTCGGTGCCGCCGAAACATTCGAGCGGCTCACGGTGGCCTGCCGATAAACCCAGTAAGGTAGGGCCCTTCAGGGTGAAGGACCGACGGAACGATTGAACGGAAGGCAAGATCGGCGGATGTGGCTGTCCCCTCGGCGACGCCGGGAAGGGCCACCCCTGTCGCGGCTATGACTGCGGGCGATGCTGATTCAGAAGATTGTTCACTTCCTGCTCTTTGTGATCTTCTTCAGTGTAGGCGCTGGGGCGCTGGGGCTGGCGGCGTTGTGCGATGACCTGATCGTCTTCTGGCGAAACGAGCAGCTCGTCAAAGAAGCCCACCTGTCGCTGGATCGTCTACGGTCCCTCAATGAGGAGTACGATGCCCTGCTGGCCGAACTCCAGAACGATCCGAACCTGCTGCGTCGGATTGCTCCGGCTACCCTGGGGACTTTGCCGGAGGACCCGAACGCCGTCTATCCCAAGGCGAGGGCCCGGGAACTGGCGGTGGCGCGCCGGGCCTTGATGGACCGCACTGAACAGGAGTCAGGCGAAGCCGTTCTCCCGAAGTGGCTCCAGCGGTGCAGCGAGCCGCGACATCGGATCGCCTTGTTCTTGGCCGGGGCTGGGCTTGTGCTCATTTCGCTGGTGTTTTTTACCCCCAAGGCGGATGTTGGCGATTGAGAGCCTCGGCCGGCCGCGGTCTGTCGGATTGGCTCGCGGTCCTTCGCAAGAAAGTGAGGGCCGGCCCTGTAAAAACTCTTGCATCAATCGCATGATCTGCTACAGTAAAGGTTTGCTGATACACCTGCGGGCAGGTAGCTCAGTTGGTAGAGCAACGGACTGAAAATCCGTGTGTCGGCGGTTCAAATCCGCCCCTGCCCATTGCGGTAAGCTGATGGCTGCCAGGCATTTGCGTTTGGCAGCCTCTTTCGTATGTCGCGCCGAAATGCCCCTTTGCGCCACCTCTGCGTCACTCCTTTCTTCGCGCGTCCAGGATTTGGTTCAGGACCCGGCCGGCGGCCGCCATGTCCTCGGGCCGAACCGTCAGGTGGTGTTTCCAGGTCGTCGCGATGTTCAAATGCCCTGCAAGGTGCTGGACGACTTGATCTGCTCGGTGGTCTCGGCAACCTCCGACAGCAGTGGGCCGGTCGGCAGAACCATCGGAAAGTGGGCCTGACCCTCGCCCACGTCTACGGTCACGATCTGGTCCTGGAGAGTCTGCCCTTTTCCTCTGGAACGACGTGTCCTTCTCTGGTAGCTTGTGCCCATCATGCGGTCCTTTCTTACGAGGCACAGTTCTGTTTGTGACAACCGTCTGTTACCCGGGTCGCATGGTTTCTTTCGACTACTCAACGACAACCGGGACATCGCCGGCCCGCTGCTATGCCTTTGAAGCAGGCCGATATGACATCCGACAAGTGAAAGGTCACCAATGAACTGTCGTGACATCATCAAACCACGTGCCTACTCTGAGTGTGAGCGTTCCTATGGTATGATCTGCGCCGGACGTCGTAAGTCCACCTGGCGAAAGAGGGTAGAGAGGCGCTTCTCCGAGAAGCTACTGGTCCTGTTCATCGCCGCGGGGTGCTGCGTTGCGGCGACGGCTGCCGATTCAAGAGAGCCGGTGGTTCGTGTCCCGATCCTGGGTTGGCACAGCATTCCGGAAGATCAGTTGTCCATCGATCGCTTCCGTCAATTGGCGGATATGGGGCTGACGCACAGCCTGATGCATTACAGTCCCGCCGGCAATGCCCGAGCGCTGGACCTGGCGGCGCAAGCCGGGGTGAAGCTGTTCATAGGGGACGGACGCTTTGCGCAACCGGGGGAGGATCTGAAACAAGCAGCGCAGGCGTATCGGCATCATCCGGCGCTCGCCGGTTATCTGCTGCGGGATGAGCCCTCGGTCAAAGATTTTGCCGCACTGGCGGCATCGCGCGACGCGCTCAAGGCTGTCGATCCGGCCCATTGGAGTTACGTCAATCTGTTTCCGACGTACGCCAGCGGCGCCCAACTTGGCTGCGAGACGTATCCCGAGCACGTGCGACGATTCCTTCTGGAATTCCGTCCGGAAGTTCTGAGTTTCGATCACTACCCGATTCTGGAAGGAGACCAACTCCGCAGGGATTTCTTCGAGAACCTCGAGTGGATTCGACAGATCTCGATTGAGTTCGGAACCCCGTTCTGGGCTTTTGCGCTGACCTGCCCGCACCGACCGTACCCCATGCCGACGCTCGGGCACATCCGGTTTCAGGCCTGGAGCAACTTCGCCTACGGGGCGAAAGGGCTTCAGTACTTCACTTATTGGACACCGACTCCGGGGACCTGGGATTTCCACGACGCGCCGATTCGGCTCGACGGCACGTGCAGCCCGACCTGGGACTTGCTGAAGACCTTCAACCGGGAGGTGCAGGCGTGCGCCGACATCCTCCTGGGCAGCCGTGTCGTCGCCGTTTATCACACCGAGCCGCTTCCGGCGGGAACCAAGGGTCTGGATGTATCGAGCCCGTTCTCACGCATCGATGGAGGTGAGGCCATCGTCGGGCTCCACCAACTGCCGGATGGCAGGCAGTACGCTCTCGTGGTCAACCGCTCCTTCCACAAGGCGGTGACGCTTCGGCTGACGCTGCAGGACTGGGTGAGGAATGCAGAATGGACCCAGCAGGCCGGAGGTGTTGAGTTCCTTGGCATCGCCGATCGGCAAGTAACCTTGCGATTCGAGCCGGGAGCGGCCGGGTTCTTGCACCTCAATGCGTCGTCTGAGGCAGATTCGCCACGCTGATTGGAAATCGAACCATTAGCGGAACGCGCCTAATGGCTCATCGCTGTCCGGCGGCCTTCACCACCGCGAAGAACGCCTCTTTCGGTTGGTAGTCCCGATCGAACAGCAGCGGCGAGCCGCCGATCCAGGACCTCCCGTCATAGATGCCCCAGAACGTGACGCGGGTGACGTCTTTCTCGTGCTTGAGCAGCACGGAGAAGATCTCGGCGTACTTTTCGGCGAGCTTCTTCTGCGTCTCAGCGGTCGCGGCGGTCGGGTCATCCGTGCCCGCCCGATTGACCCGGCCGACGTCGGCGCCGCGATAGCCGCGGGCCTGCGTCCGGATGTCCAATTCCGTAATCATCACCTTGACACCGGTCGCGGCCAGGGACGTGATGGCGTATTCGAGACCTTCGACACTGGGGTACGTCAGCCCGCCGTGCAATTGGATGCCGACGCCGTCGATGCGGATGCCCTTGGACTGCAGATGCTTCACGATCGCCATCGCGCCGTCGCACTTGGCCCTCGACGTTTCGAGATTGTAGTCATTGTAGTACAGCTCGGCGTCGGGATCGGCCTCGTGAGCCCAGCGGAAAGCATGCTCGATGAAGTCGTATCTCTTGTCCTCGGAGCCTTCGCCGATGATTCGCAGCCACGGACTGTCTCGCAGCGTGCCGTTCTCGTTGAGGGCCTCGTTCACCACGTCCCAACCCTTGATCCGGCCCTTGTAGCGGCCGACGACGGTCGTAATGTGGTCTTTCATACGAGCCAGGAGAGCATCTCGCGTCAGGGGGTCGCCCGCCTCGTCCTGAAACACCCACCGGGGCGTCTGGCTGTGCCAGACAAGCGTGTGGCCGACGAGGAACATCTCGTTCTTCTCGCCAAAGGCGACAAAGCTGTCGGCCGGCTCCCAGTTGTATCGGTCAGGCAGCGGATGGATGCGTTGCCACTTCAGGTCGTTCTCTGGGGTGATCGTGTTGAAGTGCTTCTCGGCGATGGCGGCGGCATTGGGGTCCCGCCCTGTCACCACGCTTCGGTTCGGGGCCCCGCCGATCAGGAAGTGGTCCTTGAAGACATCTTTCAGCGCGGGCACATTCGGCCCGGCGGTGCACTGAGCCACACCGATCAACAGGACCGCCAGGCTCGCAACGGTGACTATCCTCTTCATACTCATGGTTTGCTCCTTGCACCACGGCTCCTCAGGGTCGTGATAGAGCCGGTCTATGCCCGGTAACGCTACTTCCCCGAACGGTCCCGTTTCAGGAGACCGAGTTGATAAGGCAGCAATTCGTATCGCCCACCGCTCGCCGGATCGCGGCCTTGGTAGAGAAACAGAAGGTTGTCGGGATCGAGGATCATCTTCTCATCATATCCGTCGCGAATCAGCTCTCCGTGACTGATGTCCCTTGTCCAAGGCGTCACGCCGTCCTCGAAGGTCACGTTGTTGATCCCGGCAAAGGGCGTCTGCCACGAGTCGGCGTCCGGCACGGGCGTCCACTGTCCGTCGAGACGGTCTGACGTCCAGGCGCGATAGTACCGTGCCGGGTTCAGGGCCTCGATGATCGTCAGATAGGTACTGGTGCCCTTGATCTTGTAGGTGATGCTGGCCTCGAAAAGGTTGTTTCGGTGGTCTCGGATGGCGATCTCGGGATCGCTCATACCCTTGGGGAAGTCCTCGATCGTGGTTCGACTGCGATAGAAGTTGCCGTCGTCGCCTGTGAAGAACAGATAGGCATGCGTGTCGTCGCAGATCACATGGTAGTCGATCGGAAGCCTCGGCATGCTCGCGGGTTGTCGGTCGAAGAACCTCTGCGGCGCCGTCCATGTTTCGGGCTTGGAGATGTCATCGGTGGTCGAATACGCCGGCGGTTGTGTCTGATAGACCAGATACCACTTCTCGTGCGGCGTGAAGTAGAACAGATGCGGTGCACACTTGTACCCTCCCATATTGGGATTCCGATCGAGGAAGTGCAGCTTGGCGTTGGGCGCATCCGACCAGTCCGCGAAGTTCAGGTACACCATGTTCCAGGTCCGGGCGGACGTCGAGTAGACCGTCGCGTAGACGTGCCACAGGCCGTTGTAACGAACGACCGTCGGGTCTTTGACGGATACGATGGTGTGCGTTTCATCGGAAATCGGGCGGATCAGAACGTCCGTGGACGTCCACTTGAGCGGCGCAGCGAAGGGCCGCTTGGGCGTGTCCGCATCTGCCGCTGCCGGCGCGGGCGACACGAGCTCGTCGCCGATGCGATAGTAGTCGAAGTCCACGTATCCGCCTGCCGTCTCGGTCGCGAAGTTGAACAAGCCGAAGCGGTAGCCCATGAAGTGAGGCAGCGTGTAGGCCATCTGCAGGACCGAACCGATCTTCGTCCACGTCGTGCCGTCCAGGCTGTAGTAGAAATACGCCTTGTCCGCACGCTCCCGGAAGTCGCAGTCGATCCTGAGATATACGGTCTGCTGCTCGAGCGGCAGGCTCTGGACCTGCTCCGGCGTATTGGATTGGGCGCTGACCATGACGATCGACTTGCTGTCGCCTTGCCTCTTGACGCCGACGAGGCCGTATCGTCTCTGCAGCGCGATCAGGCCGGCGATGTCACCGTCTTTCATGTTGCTGACCTCGATCTTCGTGGTCGCAGAACTGACCGGACCGAAGGTTCGCTGGGTCAGCATGTTGCGGGCCTGGAGAACATCACTGTCCACCCGTCCGGTGGTCAGCCGCAGGTAGCCGCTCCGCTCGCCGATCGACCAGTAACGGTTGTCGGGGTTGTGGTTCCATTGCCAGGCCAGCGGCAGCGGCTCTCCGGACCTTCGATTGAATTCGTCCGAGGCCACGAGGTTCCCAAGTCCCTGATGATCCACCTCGATATCGAGCGTCGTGGGCGCTTTCCCATCGGCACCCAGCACCGGCCAGCCGTCCTCCCACTTGACCGGCACGAGCCACGGACTGCGGCCGACCGAGCCGTTATCCTGGAACAGAAGCGCATACCAGCGGCCGTCCGGCGTGTCGATCAGACAGCCCTGGGCCACACCCTGGTCTTGCAGGATCAGCTTGCTCTCATAGGGACCGGTGATCTTGTCCGCCCGGTGGATGATTTGCGTACGCACGCCGCCGCGTGGCCAGGTGATGTTCATCACATAATACCTGCCGTCGATCTTGCGCATCTGCGACCCCTCGGCCTGCAGGCTGATATTGGGACCGGCTACGGCACTGGCGTTGCGGATCACGACCTCGTTGAAGCCGCCTTTCTTAATGCCCGACAAATCCGGTTCCAGCTCTGTGAGTCGAAGGTTGCCGACGCCATAGAGCATGTAGACCCGGCCGTCGTCATCGAAGAACAAAGAGTGATCGTGCAGTGATGGCGCGAACGCCGTCTCCTTCCACGGACCCCTCTCGATGTCCGCTGTCGTGTAGATATGCGTTCTGCCGCTCGTGGCGGAAAAGGTGGACGCATAGAAAGTCCCGTTGTGGTATCGCAGGCAAGGGGCCCACGACCCCCGGCCATAGGCGTTTCTGCCATTCTCCAGCCGGAGCGCCTCGTTGTCGGTCAGGGTGTCGTAGGCATAACCGACGAGCTCCCAGTTGACCAGGTTCTTCGACTTCATGATCGGCAGGCCGGGGCTCATGTGCATGGTGGTGCTGGCCATATAATAGGTGTCGCCGACGCGAATGGCCGCGACATCCGGGACATCGGCCCAGAGGACGGGATTTTTCGCCGATTCGGCGCGCGCCTGCCCGCCGACAAGAAACGTGACACAGGTCAATATGAGCACGTGCAACGAATGCATCTTCATGATGTCGTCTCCATGAGGCTATCGATTGATACGAATAACGGTCAATGAATGGGCTGGTGCAGTATAGGTGAAACTCGGCTTGATCGTCTCGGTTGAACTGACCGGCTTGACAACCAGAGGCTCTCCATCCCTGTTCGCCGCGTCGGCGTCGGGACCGGTCAGTACCGTCCTGACCGCCTTCATCGCGACATCGAAGGGCAGTCCCGTCAGCCGAATGTCGAGTTCCATCGGTTCCTCGGCGCCGTTGACGATCTTGACGATCACATCACCGCTGGCCGAATCGATCACGGAGGAGGCAGCCAGCTTCTTTGTGTTGTCTGCCTCGAACGTCGTTTCGAGGTAGCGATCGCCGCTGTTCTGGCCGAAGAGCTGTTGCACGTAGTAGTTGGGCGTGAGAAACACCTCGGTCCCGTTGAAGTAGATCAGATCGGGATGCCATTGCGTGTGACCCCGCCGGGCGAGCAACGGAGCGTAAGAAGTAAAATGAACGATATCGCCGTTGCGCTCGAAGCTCGTCAAACCGGCGGCCTCGGCCAGCGCGGAACGCAGCGTGTTGCGGCGCCGGTCGCGATCGTGGGCGGCGTATTCGCCGACGTACACCTTGGCGCCGTTGCGATCGTACCGGTCATAGCGATCCAAGTTGTCCCAGAACCACTGCGGTGAGACGTAATAGTGCTCATCCACCATCGCGAGATCGAGCTCCTTCGCAAAGGTCCAGCCGTTGTCGTAGTCCTCGCCGCCGGCAAAAGGACCGGAGGTGCCGATCACGACGATTTCGGGGTGCTTCTCCTCGATCGCCTCATAGATCATCTTGAAGCGTTCCTTGAAAATAGGCGTAACGGCCTCTTCGTTGCCGACGCCGAGATACTGCAGACCAAACGGTTCCGGATGGCCGGCGGCGGCGCGCTTGGCGCCCCACTTCGAAGTCGCCGGGCCGTTGGCCCACTCGACCAGGTCGAGGACGTCCTGGATGTACGCCGGCATTTCCTCCATGGGCAGACCTTCCTGCCCGCGGCCGGGCGAATGACCGGCGTGCTGGCAAGACACACCGGCGGCCACGATGGGGACCGGCTTGGCGCCGATGTCCTTGCAGAACTGGAAATACTCGAAATAGCCGAGCCCCATGGTCTGGTGATAGCCCCAGGCGTGATTCGGGCGGGCCCGCCGTTGTTCCACGGGACCGATGGTGTCCTTCCAGTTGTAGTAGCGCCGGATGCCGCCGGCGTGAACCAGACAGCCGCCGGGGAAGCGGACGAACTTAGGATTCAGGTCGGCCAACGCCTGCGCCAGATCGGCGCGAAGCCCGTTGGGCCGGTTGCGAAACGTCTTCTCCGGGAACAGCGAGACCATGTCGATGCAGAGCGCGCCCTGCGCGTGGGCCAGCAATACGAGGCGCGCGTCGTTAGTCGTGCGGGTCGGAGTCAGTCGCGCGCTCACCTTCCGCCACTGGCGGCCCAGGATCTCTATTCCGGCTTCCGCCAGCACTTCGCCATCGGTGGTTTCCAGACGCAAGCTGACGGGCATCGGTTTGCTGTTGTCACCCCGTCCCCACATGATTCCCATGAACGCCTGATAGGCCCAGAACGACGCCTCGTAGGCTTCGCCTTCTTTGAGCGGGATGCCGCCGAATCCGCCGTTCGCAATCCCCACGCCTTTGCCGGGCGTGCGGACCTGCAGCAGCGCGTAATGCGGATTGTTCTCATGGATCGGCCGCATATCGGCCACGCTCACCGAACCGTCGCCACCGCCGCGCTTCTGGAGTTCCCAGAACGAAAGTGGATGCCATGACGACTGCTCCGTGGGGCTGTACTCGAAGGAGCGATTCTGGACCAGCTCCGCGTACAGCCCGCCGTCGGCGGCGTAGTTCAGATCTTCGAAGAAGATGCCGATCAGATGAGGACTGATTGCCTTTCCCGACTCGCCGGCTTGAACGGTGAGCCTGATGGGATCGGCGTAAGCGGCCGAGGCAGCCAGCAACAGAGTCCCGACAAGCAGACCGGTCTTTGTCAGTCTCCCCGTACGGGAACGGAATGGACGAAGATGTTCCTTCATAATGACACTCCTGAAGTTGAACGAATGCTTACTCCAGAAAAGGATCGCCGACGAGGACCCAGGAATAGTCTGCCCGCCCGGAGCAGGTGGCGACCAGCGTCAGGAATCGGGTCCGAGCGGGGATCGGCACGTCCACCGTCTCGACGGCGCTCCGCTCGACAGGATAGTGCAGGTGCAGACGAACGACGCCATCCAGAAGGATCCAGACATCCGCGGGACTGAACGGCGCCTGAGGCAAGTCCTTGGGGATGCCGCACACGGCGGTGAACCGGTCAATCCGGGCGTTGGGATTGTCCCGGCGAATCCGGTCCAGATCGAACGTGATGCCGGCGTTGGGATGGAGGGTCAGGGCCGGATGGGCGGACGTGCCGAAGCGGACGCCGTCGAGCCGGGCGGCGTGGGTCTGCCGACTTGGGATATCAAAGAACGTGCCGCTGTTTGCCGGGCCACCATAGTAGGTCCCCATTGTCCGGGGACATTCGGCAAAGGTCAATCCGGTGGAGCTGATTACGACTGGACCGGCGGCTCCGTTCGGCACGAACACGCCGTCAACGCCATGTAACTGTGGGGCGGGGCGAAACTCGCTTCGCGGGGTCCGCCGAATCGCGGTCGCGGGCCCCTTGAATGCCTGGCCGGTCGCCAGGTCGATGCCCCGATTCAGCCGGCCGGCGCCGCGACCGTTGCCGCCGCCCACGATATCCGCCAGATTCAGTCGCCCCGACGGCTTGGAGGGCCGGCTGGACGATGGCAGTTGAAGGACGAAGAAATCCTCCCGAGCAGTCAGCCCGCCTCGAATCGTCCGTCCGGCGGCGTCAACTGCCGCCGCCTGCCCGTCATTGACAACGAGCGACATCGACCGAGCCGATCGGTTCGGATCGAGAGCTACATTGATACGGCCTTTCAGAACATGGGTCTCGGTGCTCCCGTCGGGATGCGCGACGACCCCGAATTGCGTACCCAAATCCGTAATGAGGACCGTGGGCGTTCGCACGCGAAACCCTTTGGCCTGCGGAGGGACCGTAGCGACAAGCCTGCCGCTTCTCAGGGTCACTTCTCCAACGCTCTTCAGTTCGACCTGGCAAGGCGCTTCGAGCAGGAGACTCGTTCCCTGGTCCAGATCGATCTTCACCGCACCTTCGCGCAGATCGTACGCGCCGACGTGCACCGTCTCGCCTGGATGCGGACGGGCCCCTCGCCACTGCGCCTCGTAGACGCCGGCCAGCCTACCAACCGCCGGACCTTGCGTTCTCTGCCGGAGCAACGTCACAGACGCAAGGATCAACACCCCGAATACCAGGATGGCCGCAACCGAATAGAGATATCGCACAACGCGCCTGGAACCGCTCTGATTGGCGCCGCTTGAGATCGCCCGGATCAGGTCCGACTTGGAAAGCTCCCCGGTCACCTGGCTGGAACGCCGGATCACAGCAGAGACGACCAGGCTGTCGATATAGTAGTCCCGCACCCGTGGATCCTCTCGGATCGCCTTCCCCAGACGCTGCATCTCGTCGGGCTCGATCTGATCGTCCAGCAGACGCTGGATCAGCTCGTCCATATCCGGGAAAGGAGATGCACTCATGCCGGCCGGCTCCCTTCCGCCAGCGTCCTGCGCATGCATCGTAGCAGCACGCTATTGATCCGGCCGAGAAGGTGATAGACGTGACGCCGGGACACCTTCAGGTAGGAAGCGATCTCCTCGACGGGGCTGTTGTGCTCGTAGCGCATCTTGAGGATCCGCCTGGCCCGATCGTCCAGACGTCCCTGGCACTTGCGCAGCGCCTCGATCCGCGCGGCCAGTTCATCCTGAATGGCAGGCATGTGGTCCAGCAACGCCTCGAACAACGAATCCTCCATCAAGACGCGTTTGCTGCGGGCCAGATTGCGACGGTATTCGAGAATCTGATATCGCATGATCTGGATGCCCCACGCGGCGAAGTTTGTCCCCGGCGTGAACTGGTCGAACTTCCGCCACATCACGGTCATCCCGTCCTGGAACAAGTCGTCCGCATCGTTGACGTGGGGGACCAACGTCAGGATGTAAGCGTAGATCTCCTGTTGGTGCCTCACGAAGAGCCCCAGAAAGTCCAGAGTACGTTTGTCCTGCCCCATAGCCAACCCATGCGGTTTTCGGTACCATGCTCTCTACGTTGTCACCGGGAGCAACCGCGAAATGTGATATGAAAAATGGCGAGAAGACAAAAAATCGCGCGCGAATCTCTTTTTCCATCTCACTTGCGGTCTTTCCGAGCGGTGTTATACAGACGGTATTTAGCCTGACATGAACAGTCTAATGGGAAAGGCGCGATCATGATGAGACAAAACTTCGCGGTGTGGGTGATGATCTCGGTCTTCTGGGGTCAGGCGTGCTGGGCGCAGCAGGCGGCGCCTGCCGGGCCGGACGATTTCAAGCCGGCGTCCTCCAATCAGCCGGGGCGGCAATATCCCCAGGTCAACTCCGAAGGCCGCGTCCGGGCCCGCATCGTCGCGCCCGACGCGCAGAGCGTCCTGCTCGATATCGGCGGTGTACGATACCCCATGACCAAGGGCGACGACGGCGCGTGGGTCGGCGACTCGGCGCCCCAGGACGAAGGCTTCCACTACTATCAGCTCAACATCGACGGGGCCCAGGTCCCGGACCCCGGCAGCCTGTTCTTCTACGGGGCCGGCCGCTGGGGCAGTGGCGTGGAATGCCCCGCCAAGGACCAGGACTTCTACGCCCTCAAGAACGTCCCGCACGGCCAGATCCGCGAGAATCTCTATTACTCCAAGGTCAACAACAGCTTGCGTCGCTGCTTCGTCTACACACCGCCGGACTACGACAAGGACACGACAGCCCGCTATCCCGTGCTCTATCTCCAACACGGCGGCGGTGAGGACGAGACCGGCTGGCCCAATCAGGGCAAGACCAATCTGATCATGGACAACCTGATCGCCGAGGGCAAGGCCAGACCCTTCATCATCGTCATGGACAACGGCAC
>JAAYBA010000238.1 GCA_012719085.1 Planctomycetota bacterium | reverse complement strand
TCTGAGCGGCAGTGCGGTGCTCGTCGCTGACCACGGCGGACATCAGACGGCTGACACTCTGGGAGATGTCCACCGCCGGATAGTGGCCTCGCCCCGCCAGTTTGCGCGACAGGACGATATGGCCGTCCAGCAGGCTGCGCGCGCTGTCGGCGACGGGATCCGTCAGATCGTCGTTCTCAACGAGCACGGTCAGGATCCCCGTGATGCTGCCCATGTGGGAACAGCCCAGCCGTTCGATCAGCCGGGGCATCAGAGCGAAGACACTGGGGCAATAGCCCTTTGTGGCGGGCGGCTCGCCGGCGGCCAGCCCGATTTCCCGCTGGGCCTGTGCGAACCGCGTCAGGGAATCCATCATGAACAAGACGTTCTTGGCCTTGTCCCGGAAGTACTCGGCGAGCGTCACGGCTACGAACGCCGCCTTGACCCGCTGAATGGGCGGAGCGTCTGACGTGGCGACCACCACGACGCTGCGGGCCAGACCCTCGGGGCCCAGGTTCTCTTCGAGAAACTCCCGAACCTCTCGACCGCGTTCGCCGATCAGAGCCACGACGTTGACGGCGGCGTCGCTGCCGTTGGCGATGTCGCCCAACAGCACGCTCTTGCCGACTCCGCTGCCGGCGAAGATGCCGACGCGCTGGCCTTGGGCGCAGGTAAGGATCCCGTCGATGGAACGGATCCCCAGTGCCAACGGTTTGGTGATCTTCTCACGGCTCAGCGGCGGCGGGCTGCTGACATCCAGCGGCCTTTTCTCGTGGCCGTTCAATGGGCCTTTGTTGTCGATCGGCTCGCCCAGACCGTTCAGGACGCGTCCCAGGACGCCGGGACCGAGCATGATGTGCCGAGGCGTGGTCCGGGCCGTGACGATGTCGCCCGGCGAGACGCCTTCGATGTGTTCCAAGGGCAGCAGGATCACGTGATCGTGGCGGAAGCCCACCACCTCGGCCAGGACCCGTCGGTCCCGCCCGATATGGATGCCGCACAACTCGCCCAAGCCGACCACCGGGCCGGCCGACTCGATCGTAGAGCCCGAAACACGTACGACATACCCCTGGCAGTTCACCAGGTCCACCGTTTCGAGAGCCGAGTGATACTTGTCGAAATCGATCGTGGAACAATTGCCGTCGATCATGGTTTACTGAGCCTTTTCCAATGCTTCTCCAATGCGGGCGAGATGCTCTTCGACGAAGGACTTGACGATGCCCTTGGGGGTCTCCACCAGACAATCGGCCTGCGCGACGCTCCAGTCCGCGATGAGGTCCAGCTCCGCGAACTGGCTGTCGGGGTTTTCCTGCTGGAACTGCTGGCAGGTCGCCAGGTCCTCCGGGTGGAGGTGGACCACGAGATTCTGTCTGGCGGGCGCTCGTTTCAGAGCTTCCTCGACGATGGTCTGAATGTCGTATTCGCCTTGGTCGATCCTCTGGGTCAGGATCTTCCGGGCGATCTCCACGGCCAGTTTGGCAATGTCGCTGCGATGGTGAGCAACCGTCTGTTGATGCAGGTCGTTCAACCGAGCGGCGAGAGCGTTGACCGTTGCGACCAACTGCGACAGGGTCTCGTGCTGTTGCCGCAGTGTCTCAGACAGACGGGACGCATCGGCCTGAGC
>JAAYBA010000237.1 GCA_012719085.1 Planctomycetota bacterium | reverse complement strand
CGGACGGCAGGAACAGCATCGAGGAAATGGCCGAGGCCGCCCGACAACGGGGCTACAAGTTCCTCTGCATCACCGACCACTCCGAATCGTCGGTCGTCGCCAACGGCCAGAGCCCCAAGCGGCTCGCTAAGCAGATCGAGAAGATCCGCAAGATCGCCGCCGGGCTCAGGGGCATCACCCTCTGGGCGGGCGCCGAGGTCGATATCGGCGCCAACGGCTCGCTCGACTTCGACGACAAGCTGCTGGCCGAACTGGACTACGTCGTCGCGTCGATCCACTCCGGGCTAAGCAGCCCGCGAGAAAAGGTCACGATGCGGACGCTCAAGGCGATGGACAACCCCTATGTGAACTGCATCGGCCACCCGACGGGCCGGCTCCTCGGCCAGCGGGAGGCGATGGACCTGGACATCGCGGCGGTGATCGAGCAGGCCGCACGCACCGGCACGGCACTGGAGGTCAACGCCAATCCGTACCGGCTCGATCTCAAGGACGTTCACTGCAAGATGGCCGTCGAAGCGGGTGTCAGACTGGCGATCGGGACCGACGCCCACAGCACCGCCGGGCTGAGCCTGATGCACTTCGGCGTCGCGACCGCCGGCCGGGGTTGGGCGGCCAAGGACGACGTCCTGAACACCCTCTCACCCGCGAAACTCAGGGCCTGGCTGCAAACCAAACGCCCCAGATAGGCTCTTTACACCGCACCGGCTTGTGATAATCTGTGCAAGCCATTGAGTCTCGCTGCCGATAAGAGTCTCAGGTCGCGTTGAAACGAGCCGAGGCAGTATGCCTTGAGAGATTGCCGATGACGGGTACCACAGACCAGACCAGGAAGACCGCACCCCGGCGCAAGGTCGGGCTGCCGCTGTCGGCCGTCTTCTTCGCTGCATTCTATCTGGTTGTCGCCCTCGAAATCGAGCCCCACCTGCTCTACCACGGGGCCGGCCTGATCGACAACTTCCCCGTCTTCTACTGGGGCTGGGACTTCTTCGCCGGATTCACCACCTACCCCGGCGGAATCCTCGAATACCTCTCCGCCTTCCTGTCGCAGCTCTTCTATCACTCGTGGGCCGGTGCGGCGGTCATCACGACCCAGGCATGGCTGATCTGCCTGTGCACGGGCTGCGCGATCGGGGCCGTGGGCCTGCCGCGATGGCGTGGTCTGCGTTTCGTCGGCCCCCTGCTTCTGCTGGCCCTCTACTCGCAGTACACGTTCCACCTGCCGGTGACGATGGGCGCGCTGGCCGCCCTGGCAGCCTTGTGCCTCTATCTGAAGCTGGCGCCGAAGGGCCAAACGGGAGCGGGCGTGTGGTTCCTGGCATTCTCCGTCGGCCTCTACGCATTGGCCGGAGGTCCCTATCTGCTGTTCGCCCTGCTGTGCGGGCTCGTAGAGATCCTCTTCCGGGGCCGGCCCCGCCTCGGCGCGATTCAACTGGCCTTGGGGACCGCCGTGCCGTTCGGGCTGGGCGTCGTCGCGTTCGGGCAGCGCCCGCACGACGCCTATTTCCAGTTGCTGCCGCTGTCATGGAAGATCGCCAGCTATGCCTCGTCGGAACTGATGCGCAACGCCGTGTGGGCCCTGCTGCTGTCGCTGCCTTCGATCCTGTTGGTCGGCGGGATCGGCTCTGCATCGCTCAACTGGCGCCGGCGGCATTCAAAGAAGACCAAACCCTCCGGCCGACAGGGATGGCTTGGCAAGACGACGACGAAGCTCCTCGGCGATCCCGCCCGCAGCCGATTCGGACCAAACCTCGGCACGGCCGCGCTGATCGTCGCCACCGCCGCCACGCTGCTGTTCTATCGCGATCCCAAGGTCAAGACCCTCTTCGAGACCGACTACTTCTCCTGTCACGGACAGTGGTCGAAGGTCATTGAAATCGGCCGCAGGAACCCGTACCACTACCTGGTCTGCCACGCGGTCAACCGGGCACTGTACCGCGAGGGCCGACTCGGCGACGAGATGTTCGCCTTCCCGCAGCGGCCGGAGGCCCTTCGCCTGACCAGGCAGGAGGCGCTCTGGCAGAAGTCCGACATGTGTGTGGACATGGGGCTCGTCAACGAAGCGGAGAACGCCCTGATGATCTGCATCGAAACCCACGGCGAGAGGCCCCTGCTTCTCCATCGCCTGGCCCGAGTCAACGAGATCAAAGGCAACATAAGCACCGCTCGCGTCCTTCTCGGCGCCTTGGCGAAGGTCCCCTTCTGGAGCGGCGCCGCCCGGGCCGAGCTGGCCCGCCTCGACGCCGATCCGGAGCTGTCACAGGACGCTGCGATTCAGCACTGGCGATCCATCATGCTTCGGCAGGATTTCGTCCGCGACGCCGATACGCTGACGCTGCTGCTGACGGAGAACCCGGCCAATCGCATGGCCTACGAGTATGGCATGGCCGGGCTGCTCCTGACCAAGAGCCTCGACCAGTTCGCCCGGAATATCGAGACATTCCGTCCTGCCGTCGTCGCCCAGGACCCCAGACACCACCTCGAAGCACTGCTGCTGCATAGAACGCTCAAGAGGCAGCCAATCGACGTGCCCGGCCGCACGATTCCCCGAGAGGCCAAGATCAGGCTTCACGAGTTCTTCCAGGCCCTGCAGCAACACGGCAAAGACAAGGCCGAGGCCGCCGAGGCGCTCAGAGGGCCGTTCGGCGATACGTACTACTATTACTACTTCCTGGGCGGTTAGGGGATTCTCGTGCGCAAACGCCTTGCTGTCAGTTCGCTGCTTCTGGTTGTCGCCGCCGGCGTCTGGGCGGGCATTGCCGGCCTGTCGGGCCGGCCCGAGGCCGTCGACAGCTTCGTCCAAATCGACCGCCCGCCCCGCATCGAACCGGACTATGCCGACGCGGTGATCCCGCCCAACATCGCCCCGCTGAATTTCCTGGTTCGCGAGGCGGGCAGCGCCTACAGCGTCCGAATCGCCGGCCCCCAGGGCGATCCGGTCGAGGTCTTCAGCAGAAAGCCCGCCATTCGAATCCGCCCAAGGCCCTGGCACGCTCTGCTGGAACAGAATCGCGGCCAAGAACTGCAAATCGACGTTTTCGTGAAAGCCGAAGACGGCCGGTGGAACCGTTTCCAGGCCATCACCAACCGCGTCGCCAACGAGGACATCGACCGCTTTCTGGTCTATCGCAAGATGCATCCGACGCACCTGCGGGTCAAGGGCAGGATCGATATCGAGGTCCGAGACCTGACCAGCTTCCGCAAGTCGGTGCTGCTCAGCAGCGACAGTCCCGAGAACGGCTGCATCAACTGCCACGCCTTTGCGGGCAATCGCAGCGACAAGATGCTGCTGGGCGTGCGGTCTCCGACGTACGGGGTCGGCACGCTCCTGGTCGACGGCCCGGCGGTCCACCAGATCGACGCCAAGTTCGGCTACACCTCCTGGCACCCCAGCGGGCAAGTAGCCGTCTACGCGGTCAACAACCTGCCGATGTTCTACCATTCCAGCCGAAATGAGGTCAGAGACACCGTCGATCTCGACTCCTTCCTCGCCTGTTACCTCAGCGATAGCAAGACGATAGCGGTCGAGCCGAACCTCGCCCGCAAGGAGCACCTGGAGAACTGGCCCGCCTGGTCGGGCGACGGAAAGCATCTCTATTTCTGCAGCGCGCCCATGCTCTGGCCCAGGGACACGCCCAGCCCGCCGCCGCAGTACGACCAGGTCAGGTACAGCCTGATGCGGATCTCATACGATCTCGCCAGCGACCGCTGGGGCGAGCTGGAAACCGTGCTCTCATCGAAAGATACGGGCAAGAGCATCGCCATGCCCCGCTGCAGCCCCGACGGGCGGTGGCTGTCGTTCTGCATGTGCGACTACGGCTATTTTCCCGCCTGGCAGGCCGGCAGTGACCTGTGCCTGATGGACCTGACGGCCCGGGACACGACCGGTAAGCCCCCGTACCGGCGTCTCGAAATCAACAGCGACGTGAGTGAATCATGGCAAACCTGGTCGAGCAACAGCCGGTGGATCGTCTTCAGCAGTAAGCGTCTGCACGGGGTGTTCACCCGGCTGTTCATCAGTTACGTCGATCCCGACGGGACCGTCCACAAGCCGATCGTGCTGCCCCAGAAGGACCCGGCGTTCTACGGATCGTGCCTGCTGACATTCAACACGCCGGAACTGGTCACCGACCGGCCCGCTGCCACAGGGGAGACGCTGGCCAGGGTCTTCCGAAGCCCCAAAAGGCTGTCGGTCGAAATGCCCCTCACCATGGCCACCCCCAAGGCCGCCGGGCCCACCTCGGAATCCGCCTGGCAGGCCCAGCGGGAGTAGCTTTTCGCCGCCCTGACGCGCACCAGTTCAGGATACCGCAGATGCCGAACATCGCGTCCCCTTCAGGGGCGGTGGCTCGGACTTTTTTTCGTTTTTCTGTTGAATGCCTGTTCCCCATGCGTTAGAATCGAGGCATTCGACCTGTGATACAGCAATGCTAATCGGTCCTCGCAAGTCTTTGGCGCGGCAGGAGTGGTTTCGCCCTCGTGGTGATGTGGTGCTGTCCGTTTGTCAGTTGCCCGGAGCTTTCGGTCTCTGACTCGGGCGGTCCGGCTCGCCTGCTGCGACGGGGAATGACCTTCTGAAGGACCAAGACGCGTCTCTCGCGGCCATTGAGGCGAGAGCGACGTTGTGGATTACGGCGGCTTGATCGTCGCCGGTCTCGGCGCGGCAACCATGGGTCTGGAGATTCGAGAGAGAGTGAGTGATTCCATCCCATCTGCATCACGCGTCATACCGGCAACACCAACTGTCCGAACTACCGCATTGCAGTCCCTCGTCGAGCACCTAAACCTATCTTGATCCATGGAAGGGGCACTGGAGTCGGGAATCCGAATCCCGAGATGTACCAAACGGAGGTCTTTCCGGGCCGCCATCGCCCGGGTGTTGGCAGGAAGGAGGTGGCCATCGAGCGAAGGGTAGTATGGATCGTGCGAAGGAGTGTGTGGTAACCAAATCCAAATGTGATTAGTCCGAGGAGGACCTGTTATGAAGAAGTCAATTGTATTGACGCTTTTGGTTTGCCTGGCGCTGTCGACGGTTTCGTCGGCCGGCGTGCTGCGCGAGATCTGGTGGCAGAGTCTGGGCATCGACGACGCCATCGCGCTGGTCAACAGTGGAACACCGGCCGATCAGATCGACATCCTCGCGGAGCCGAGCTGGGCCAACGCCGGTGATCCGCCGAGCAACTACGTCGCGAAGATGAGCGGCTGGCTGACGGTCCCGGCCACCGGTGAGTACACCTTCTATGTCGCCGGCGACGACTACCAGAGACTGTACGTCAGCCAGGACGACAACCCGGCCAACGCCGAGCTGGTCGCCTTCGTCGACGGCTGGACCGCCTCGCAGGCGTGGACCAGCTACGCCAGCCAGAAGGCCGAGCCGATGATGCTCGAAGAGGGCCAGGTCATCGCCATCGTCGGCATCATGCAGGAAGGCGGCGGCGGCGACGGTCATGACTGGGGCTGGACCGGCCCGGGCGTTGAGGCCGTTTCGGTCATCCCCGGCGACCTGCTCGTCACCGAGTATGAAGTGACGTCGCCCGTCAAGGCCAAGGTGATCTCCCCGGCCAATGGCGCCACCGGCGTCATCACAGCCGTCGGCAGTTGGTACATGCCGGATGAGGCCGCCGAAGACGTGGTCTACGATCTGTACTTCGGCACCGATCCGGCCAACCTCGGCCTCGTCGCCGAAGGCATCGTCGAGACGAGCGTGGCGGCCGGAACGGCCGGCGTCGAACTCGACTTCGCGACGACCTACTATTGGCGCGTCGATGTCGGCGGCGCCGAAGGGTTCCTCTGGAGCTTCACCACCGAACCGATGACCTTTGCGGTTCAAAACGTCGTGGCCACCAGCAACGGCACGCAGCAGGAAGGCTCGGAAGCCGAGAAGACGCTCGATGGCGCCGTCTCGATGGAAGCCACGGATCAGTGGCTGGCCGCTCCGCCCGAGGGCGAGGCCCTGTGGATTCAGTTCGCCTTCCCGCGCGTTTACAAGCTGTACGATGCGGCGATCTTCAACTCGAACACGCAGTTTGAGGCGCTGCTCGGTTACGGCGCCAAGGACGTCACCATCGAAACCTCCGTCGATGGCGCCGAGTGGGTGGTCTTCGCGGACGTCGAGCTCGCGCAGTCCGTCGAGACGACCATTGACATGGCCGGCGTTGGGGCCAAGTTCGTCCGTCTGATGATCAACTCGAACTACGGCGGCATGTTCGCAGACTCCGGCCTGGCCGAAGTGGCGTTCACGTATGTCCCGGCGCAGGCTCGTCTGATCGCGCCGGCCAACGGCGCTACGGGCGTCAGCCCGGCCGCCGTGCTCGATTGGTACGCCGGTCGCGGCGCCGTCTCCAGTGACGTCACCGTCAACGGCGAAGTCGCCACAATCGAAGGCAGCAGCTTTGCCGCCGACCTGATCTACGGCATGGCCTACACCTGGCAGGTCGATGAGTTTGACGGTATCGATGTCTGGGAAGGCGATGAGTGGAGCTTCACCACGGCCGAGTTCGCCTCGGTCGCTTCGGGCACCCTCGCATACGGCGAGGAAGGCACCGAGATGGAAATCGACATGGACGGGGCCGACCTGACGGCCTACGCCCCCGACACCCTGCGCGTGGCCTTCAAGGGCAACCCGGTTGGCTTCGTGGAGGCGGACGGCGTGTACACCATCGGCGCTTCCGGCGCTGACATCTGGGGCACAGCCGATCAGTTCCGCTATGTCTACAAGACCCTCAACGGCGACGGCTCGATCGTGGCCCGCGTCGACAGCTTCAGCAACATCACCAACAACTGGACCAAGGCCGGTGTCATGATCCGTCAGAGCACTGACGCCAGCGCAGCGCACTCGCTGACCGTGATCACGGGCGACTTCTGGGCCGCTGGCGCCGGCAACGGTGCCTCGTTCCAGGGTCGTCAGACCGCCGGTGCCGAATCGGTGAACAACGATTCGACCGAGGTCGTGGCTCCGCCGTACTACGTCAAGGTCGAGCGCGTCGGCAACATCATCACTGGGTTCATTTCGCCCGACGCCGAGAACTGGACGCAACTGGGTGGCGATCGCGAGGTCGTCATGGAAGATCCGGTCCTGATCGGTCTGGCCGTGACCAGCCACGACGCCGCCAATTCCGTGATCGCACAACTCTCTGAGGTGGCGATCGAAGGCGCCGTCGAGGGCGACTGGACGTCCGAAGCGATCGGCATGGCGATGCCGGCCAACGACGCAGCGGGTCTGTACGTGGCGATCGAAGACGCCGCCGGACAGGTGGCGACGGTGGTCAACGATGATCCGGCAGCGACGCAGGTCGCCAGCACACAGAACTGGAACATCCCGCTGGCCGGGATCGAAGGCGTGGATCTGGCGAACGTGGCCAAGATCACCGTCGGCGCGGGCGCCCCGGATGCCCCGGCTGCCGGTAGTGGTACGGTCAGTGTCACGATCAGCGTCGGTACGCCGATGAGCCACAATGTGCTCGCCGACGTCACCAGCCCGGCCGATGAGGTCGTGGGCGTTCCGAACGATGGACTGATGGACGGCGATAACTTCGGTTGGCCTGGGGCGGAAACGCCCAATCTGTCCGTCGACAACAATGTCGAGACCAAGTTCCTGCACTTCAAAGGTGAATTGGAGCCTACGGGCATCCAGATCGCGCCGGCTGTCGGCGCTACCGTCGTCACGGGGATCGCGCTGACCACGGCCAATGACGCCGTGGAACGCGACCCGGTCAGCTTCGAGCTCTATGGCTCGAACGACGGGATCGACGGGCCGTACACGCTGATCGCCAGCGGCGACGTCGTGGACTTCGCCGGCGAGACCGCGTGGCCGCGCTTCACCAAGAACGTCACGCCCATCACCTTTGACAACGATGTGGCGTACACCAACTATCAGATTCTGTTCCCGGCGGTTCGCGATCCAGGCAGTGCCAACAGCATGCAGATCGCCGAGATCGAGCTGATCGGTGTCTCCTCCTGGTAACAGGGGAACAACGCAGTCCGTGTTTTTGCAGCATCCTGGGGCCTGTACCATTCGGTACGGGCCCCTTTTTTCTTGCCCGGGCGCGGCCCTGCCGGTCAAGTCAATCCCCGCAAAAGCCGATGGGAATCATGGCCGCCGGGTGAAAACGCCCTCGGACCCCGCATCGAGAGAGTCCGAGAAAATCCAGGCCGCCGCGAAGCAGACGCAAGGGAACCGAATCTGCCCCGCTTTCTTTGCCGCAGTTTTTGCTTGAACGGGAAGGTCGCTTATGGTAGGCTTGACTCATTCGACCT
>JAAYBA010000236.1 GCA_012719085.1 Planctomycetota bacterium | reverse complement strand
GCACCTGGCTGTGGGGGCTCAGCGCCAGGCCCCATCGGATGTACTTCTCGTATTCCTCGGTGTTGTAGGCGACGTTGCCGCCGGTGCCGCCGAGGGTATAGGACGGACGGATGATGGCGGGAAAGCCGATCTGCTCGACGACGCGTTTGGCCTCTTGCCAGTTGTGGACGTAGCCGCTTCGGGGGACCTCCAGGCCGATGTCCTGAATGGTCTTTTTGAAGCGATCGCGCTCTTCGGCCTTCTTGATCGAGCGGAGATTGGCGCCGAGCAGCTTGACGCCGTACTTCTTCAGCACGCCGCTCTCGGCCAGGGCTACGGCGGTGTTCAGGCCGGTCTGGCCGCCCAGCGTCGGCAGCAGGCTGTCGGGCTTCTCGCGGCGGATGACCATCTCGACGATCTCCGGCGTGATCGGCTCGATGTACGTGCGGTCCGCCAGTTCCGGGTCGGTCATGATCGTCGCCGGGTTGCTGTTGACCAGAACGACCTCGAAGCCCTCCCGGCGGAGCACCTTGCAGGCCTGGGCGCCGGAATAGTCGAACTCGCAGGCCTGGCCGATGATGATCGGGCCCGAGCCGATGATCAGAATCTTATGGATGTCCTTGCGTTTTGGCATCGACCTGCACTGTCCTCGTAATCGACTCCCTTGGTGTGGATAGTGGACTATTGCCCCCGATGCTCCTGTCGCAGCCACCGATCCATGGCTGCCGCGGCGTCCTGCCCACTGCGGATGGCGTGGACCACGAGCGAGGCCCCGCGTACGGTGTCGCCGGCCGCGAAGACCCACGGCTCGCTGGTTTGGTGATGACTTACCAGGACATTGCCCCTTTCGTCAAGCTGCAAGCCGAGATTCTGGACGAGCCCGGCGTGCGCGACGTGGACGAAGCCCGTCGCCAGCAGGACCAGATCGACTGCGAGAGTGAACTCGCTGTCGGGCACTTCCTTCAGTTCCCAGCCCTTGCGGCCCCGCATCCACTCGATCTGACAGGCCTGCAATTTGCTGACGCGCACGTCTGTGCCGAGGAACCGCTTGGTCATCACGGACCAGAGCCGTTCGCATCCTTCCTCCTGTGAACTGCTGGTGCGCATGATCCTCGGCCAGTTAGGCCAGGGGGTGTCGGGCGGGCGCTGCTCCGGGGGCTTGGGCAGGATCTCCAACTGGTAGATCTTCCGTGCCCCCTGGCGGCGGGCGGTGCCCACGCAGTCGCTGCCCGTGTCGCCGCCGCCGATCACGACAACGACCTTGTCCTTGGCCGAGAGGGGAGCGGCGTCCTCCAGCGGCTCGCCGGCGCAGAGCTTGTTCTGCGCGGTGAGGTACTCCATGGCGTAGACGATGTTGTCGAACCTTCGGCCCGGCACGTTCAGGTCGCGGGGCTGACCGGCCCCCATGGCCAGGCACACGCCGTCGAAGCGTTTGCGGAGGTACCGGACGGAGATGTCCTCTCCGACGGCCACGCCGCACTGGAATTGCACGCCCTCGGCCCGCATCTGATCCAGACGACGATCGATCACGCCCTTGTGCAGCTTGAAGTCGGGAATCCCATAGCGCAGCAGTCCGCCCGGACGTTCGTCCTTCTCAATCACCACGACGTCGTGCCCGGCCCGGGCCAGGTTCTGGGCGGCCGCCAGACCGGCAGGACCCGAACCGACCACCGCCACCCGCTTGCCCGTGCGCACCTTGGCCGGCTGCGGGACGATCCAGCCCTCCTCGAAGCCCCGCTCGACGATCTGGTACTCGATGTGCTTGATCATCACCGGGTTGTCGTTGACGTTCAGCGTGCAGGCGTTTTCGCAGGGCGCCGGGCACACGCGGCCGGTGATCTCCGGGAAGTTGTTCGTGCGGTGCAGCAGGCTGCACGCGTCCTTCCATCGCCCGCGATAGACCAGGTCGTTGAAGTCGGGG
>JAAYBA010000235.1 GCA_012719085.1 Planctomycetota bacterium | reverse complement strand
GGCAAGGCAACGTCTTTATCGATGGACGTCTCGACCGTTTCTGAGAGACTCCGCACGCTGGATGACAGCGTCCGCGCCGGCCAGGAGGCCGCCGCCAATCAAGCCACCGCCCTGGCCGACAACCAGCGGATGATCCAGGCCGGGCTGAACACGATGACCTCGACAACCAACCAGGGCGCGCTGACCATCCTGACAATGGCCAACCGACAGGCCGAGATGGAGCAGACGATCCAGACCGGGATCGCCGGCTTGACCGCCGAGACACGGCAGCTCGCCTCCGGGCAACAGAACATCAACCAGGCGATTCGCGACCGCACCGAATCGCTCAACACACAACTGGCCCATCTCTCACAGGAGCAACAGCAACTGCGAGGCGGCTTGGACACCCTGACCGCGACGACAAGCCAGGTCGCAACGGACGTGCTGGCCATCCATGACACCCAGGCCGACCAGGACCAGGTGATTGCCGCCAACCAGCAGCAGCTCGTCGCCCGGCTCGATGCGACCACGCAGGGTCAGCAGCAGATCAGGGACGATCTCGACACGATCACCGCCACCACCACACAGGTCGCCCTCGACGTCCTGAGCGTCCATGAGAACCAGGCCGGACAGACGCAGGCGATGCAGAACAACCAGCAGCAGCTCGTCGCCCGACTTGATGCGACAACACAGGGCCAGCGGCAGATCGGCGAGAGCCTCGAGACGATCGCTGCGACCACCACGCAGACCGCTCTCGACGTCCTGGCCGTCAACGACAGCCAACGCCAACAGATTGAAACCGCCCAGGCGAATCAACAGCAGCTTGTCGCTCGGCTCGATGCGACAACACAGGGCCAGCGGCAAATCGGCGAGAACCTCGAGACGATTGCTGCGACTACTACGCAGACCGCTCTCGACGTCCTGACCGTCAACGACAGCCAACGCCAACAGATTGAAACCGCCCAGGCGAATCAGCAACAGCTTGTCGCCCGACTCGATGCGACAACACAAGGCCAGCAACGAATCGGCGAGAGCCTCGACACGGTCGCCGCCACCACCACCCAGGTCGCACGTGACGTCCTGGCAGGCAACGACAGTCAGAGCCAGCAGGCCCAGGCGATTCAGGCCGGCCAGCAGACACTGGCCTCGGAACTGGCGACCGTCGCTCAGGGCCAGCAGCGGATGCAGGGCCACCTCGACACCATCGCCGCCGATACGACACAGGTTGCTCGCGAGGTCGCCACGGTCGGCGACAACCAGACCCGGCTCGAACAGGCCTTCGAGACCAACCGCCAGGAACTGGTCTTGCGACTGACGCAGATCGCCCAGGGCCAGCAGGAATGGCTGGCCCGGTTCGACGCCGCCCAGGCAAACATCGAGACCATGGCCACGGGCATCGCCTCTTTGGAGAAACGCGTCGCGAGTCTCCAGGGAACCTTGCAGGACAGCCTGAACGATCTCAACACGCTTCTCGATGCAAGCCAGCAGCGGCGAGCCCAGTTCGAGGAGACACTTCGCTCGGACGTGCAGTTCATGGGCGATTCGCTCGTGCAGTTGCGGCAGGCCCAGAGCACTCTGGAGAACCAGTTGCAGCAAATGCACAACAGCAGCGAGAACCAGACGGAGGACCTCCTGACGGCCATCGAGCAGTTGCGTCGAAGGACCGAGACCGACGCCGCGACCGCGCCGGGCCAGATCCGCAGTTCCAAGGCCCAACCCGAGGAGATCCTCCTGCCCTGACCGGCCAACGCAGTACCGCGTCTGGAAACGACCAAGGGGATGGCCCGAACGCCATCCCCTTTTCTATTGCATTCCTTCGGTGCCCGATGCGGGCTACAGCAGCGCGATTCCCGCCGCTCGACACTTCGCGATCATCTCTTCAGGCCAGACGCTGGCGTGAACCTCGCCGACGTGCAGCTTCCGCAGGAAGAACATGCACAGTCGCGATTGACCGATCCCGCCGCCGATGCTCAGCGGCAGATCCCCTGCCAGCAGGCGTTTGTGCCACTCGTATTCACGACGCTCCAACGCCCCGCGAATCTCCAGTTGTTGCAGCAGGCTGGTCTTGTCGACCCGAATCCCCATCGAGCTGATCTCAAACGCCCGACCCAGTAGCGGGTACCACAGCAGGATGTCGCCGTTGAGCCCTCGCGTGCCGTCGCTCGTCGGCGTCACCCAGTCGTCGTAGTCCGGTGCACGGCCGTCGTGTAAGGTTCCGTCGGCCAGTTCCCCCCCGATACCGATGACAAAGACGGCCCCCCGCTCCTGCACGATCTGATCCTCCCGCTGACGCGCGGTCAGATCGGGCCAGCGTTCGAGCAGCTCCTCGCTGTGCACGAAGGCAATCTCTTCCGGCAGCATCGGCTCGATGTGCAGGTACCGCTCGCACACAGCCGTCTCGGTCTCGCGCAGGACACCATAGATCGTCCGCACAATGTGTTTGAGGAAATCCAGGTTTCGCTCGCTCTCGCGGATGACCCGCTCCCAGTCCCACTGATCGACGTAGATCGAATGCAGGTTGTCCAGGCACTCCTCGTCAGGCCGGATCGCGTTCATATCGGTGTACAAGCCCTCGCCGGGACCGAATCCGTAGTCGGCCAGAACCATCCGTTTCCACTTGGCCAGCGAGAACAGGCACTCGGCCTCGCTGTAGCCGTCGTCCTTGATCCGAAACGTGGCCTTGGCCTCCACGCCATTCAGGTCGTCGTTGACGCCACAGCCCTTCCGCACGAACAGCGGCGCCGAGACGCGCTGGAGGTTCAATGCCTCCGCCAGGTGGTCCTGGAAGAAGTCCTTCACAAATTTGATCGCCTGCTCCGTCTGGCGAAGGTTCAGAATCGGTTTGTAGTCGCCGTTCACGATCAGATCAGGCATCGAAACCTCCAACTTCTTCCCAGGTTGACTTCCCCGCCACAATGGTTCCAGACCATACCCCGGAGCCCCGGACGGGTCAAAAGAAAATGTCGCCTCCGCTTGAAAAGCACACGATGGGAGGCAATAATCGGTCCCCGGCGGCGACAGTAAG
>JAAYBA010000026.1 GCA_012719085.1 Planctomycetota bacterium | reverse complement strand
TTGCCACATTCCTCTTGGATCAGATCGCCTTTTCCGGTACTATGGGAGGGTGTTGAAATGCCCCTCGTGATGGGGGATTCGGTCGGGCCGTCACGGGAAAGGAACCGGATGTCGAAAGATCTGGATCGTCGCACGTTTTTGAAAGGCTCTCTGGCTGGGTCGGCTGCCTTGGCGTCGGCCATGAGCCTGGAGGAACGAGCCTTGTTGGCGGCGATGAAGGAGGGTCTGCCGCCGTCGCATGCCCCGGCGACGGAGGGATTGCCGGCCGGCAAGATCGGCGATGTAACGCTCAGCAGGGTGCTCTGCGGAGGCAATCTTATCGGCGGGTGGGCCCACAGCCGCGACCTGATCTACGTTTCGTCCCTCTTGAAGCACTATTTCACCGATGAGAAGATCTTCGAGACGCTCCGGCTCTGCGAAGACAGCGGCATCAACACGATCAATGCCGGCACCAGTTCGCTCGGCGTCCTCAAGAGGTACTGGGACGAGCGGGGCGGCGAGATTCAGTGGCTGGCCCAGTGCGTCCCGTCTGCCGACGATCTGACCGGGGACGTGCAGAAGGCCATCGACGCCGGTGCAACGGGAGCCTATGTCATTGGCAACGTCGGCGACCAATGGGCACGGGCCGGCCGGGTCGATCTGATCGGCAAGGTGGTCGAGTTCATCAAGCAGAACGGGATCATCGCCGGCGTCGGCGGCCACGAACTTGAGACGATCCAGGCGTGCGAGGAGGCCGCTTTGCCGGTGGACTTCTACATGAAGACCCATCACGGCACGAATTACTGGTCCACACGGCGGCCCGACCAGCACAAGGACGTGATCGACAACTACGCCATCGACAACTACTGGGACAAGCACCCCGAGCAGACGGCCCGGTACATGCAGAAGGTCGGCAAGCCCTGGATCGCCTACAAGGTGCTGGCGGCCGGGGCGGTTCATCCCAGAGATGGCTTCCGATTTGCTTTCGAGAACGGCGCCGATTTTCTGTGTGTCGGGATGTTCGATTTTCAGGTGCGTGAGAACGCGATCATCGCCAGGAACGTATTGACGGGTTCGTTGAACCGGTCCCGCCCGTGGCGGGCTTAGATTTGGAGTGACGGTATGGCAGACAAGCAAGTCGATCGACGTCGGTTTATCCAGAAGTCGGTGGCGGCCTCGGCCGGGATGGCCCTGGGGCTGCGAAGCTTCGAGGAGCAGAATCTCCGCGCCCAGATGGCCGAAGGTGGTGAGGCGGCCCGGAATCGGACGCAATCGAGCGCCGCGCCGACGCCCACCGGGAAGATTAAGGACCTGACGATCAGCCGCATGTTCTGCGGCGGCAACCTCATCGGCGGTTGGGCCCACAGCCGCGACCTGATCTACGTTTCGAGCCTGGTCAAGGCCTATCACAGCGATGAAAAGGTCTTCGAGACCCTGGCACTGGCCGAGGAGATGGGCATCAACACGATCCTGGGCAATCCCAGCGCCGACCGCGTGCTCAATCGCTATTGGAACGAGCGGGGCGGCCAAATCCAGTTCATCTCCGACTGTGCCGCCGGAGCCAGCATCAAGGAAGGCGTCAAGCGATCCGTAGACAGCGGAGCGCATGCGGTGTACGTGCAGGGCGGGTTGGCCGACGCCGCCGTCCGCGACGGCAAGACCGACCTGGTCGGCGAGGCGATGGAATACATGAGGCAGTTTGGCCTGCCCAGCGGGCTCGGCGCCCACGATCTGGAGACGATCAAGGCCTTTGTCGAGGCGGGGTTCAAGCCGGATTTCTGGGTCAAGACCCTGCACCCGGACAAGTACTGGTCCGCCACGGCACAGGAGAACCGCAAGCCGTTCGACGCGGTGGGGCCCTATGGGCAGAAGCACGGTGAGCACCACGACAATATGTGGTGCCGCAATCCCGCTGAGACCATCGAGTATATGAAGGGTCTCAAGGAGCCGTGGATCGCCTTCAAAGTGCTGGCCGCCGGGGCCCTGCATCCACGGGATGGGTTCAAGTTCGCCTTCGAGGGTGGCGCGGACTTCATCTGCGTGGGCATGTTCGACTTCCAGCTTCGCGAGAACGTGATCCTTGCCCAGCAGACGCTTGCCGGCGACCTGCGTCGATCGCGGCCTTGGTGTGCCTGACAGACGTCTCGCAGATCGCTTCGACCGCAGCAGGAACGACCGATCTTGATTACTGCCTGTTTGTGGCCGCATAAGATAGCAAAAGGGCCGGGCAACTCGGAAGCTGCCCGGCCCTCTTCTCTTGGCAAGAGTGCTACGGCATCAGACCCTTAGAGGGGCTTGTGCAGCGGCATGGTTCTTCCAGCCAGCCACGCAATCTCTCCATCGGTCAGCGCTTCGCTGTAGACGCGCACCTCATCGACGGCGCCGGGGAAGAAGACTTCATTGTCCTGACGCTTGCCCACATGGAAGGGCCCCGGCGTGTTGACGTTGTCCACGTCGTCGCTGCCGACCAGCGCCCCGTCGCCATACCAGCGCACGGTCGTGCCGTCAAACGAAGCCGCCAGGTGATGCCATTCCAGGTCGATCGGGAGGATGTTGAACTGCCAGCCGTGACGGTGCAGGCCGTAGTAGCCCAGCGTCGCACTGGTGCCGCTGTCGCCGACGGCCTCGATGTCGAAGTGTTGACCATCCGTAGCTGGTCCGGTGAAGCCGAAGACGTTGGCCCAGGCCGTGATCGAGGTCGTGTCGGCCCTGGCCCAGCCGGAGATCGTCCTGGACGCATCGCCGCTGATGCCGACGCTGGCCACCGTGACGTACGTGCGGACGCCGTCGAGTGCAATGGCCTGGCCGTCTTTGCCGGCAACGTACGTGGGATTGCCCTGGACCGTTCCGTTGTAACCATGGCCGGAGCTGTCATTGGCATTGCCGTCGAAGGCGTAGCGGGCAACGAGACTCGTTGTCCCGGGCTCCACCGGTATGGTGAGTTCCGCGGTGTTGGGATACAGCCGAATGTCGTCGAAATAGACGACGCCCGTGGCGCCGGCGCCCTCAATGCCGATGGTCAGCTTCGTGACGCTGGCAAGGTTGCCGCTCACGGCAGACAGATCGATGTTCCACGGCTGCCACGCAGGTCTCGTGATGTCCGCCGGATCGCCATCGTAGACGACCTTGGTTCCATTGATCTTGACATACATCTGCCCGGTATTGCCGGCAGCACCATGGAAATAGAGCGAAAGGCTCTTGATGCCACTGGCGGTCCAGTTCTGGGCCGGGAAGGTCCGGTCGGCCTCGGCAACGGTCGCGCCGCCGGTGTTCTCATAGGACAACGGCATCGACTGCCGGCCGTTGTTGACGATCGACTGCTCGGCAAACGGCGAGGTGATGTGGCCGACCGTCGAACCGGTGTTGTTGACCCAGCCATCGAGCCACGTGTCGAAGATCGCCTCGCCGGCCTCGATGTCATCGGTATAGCTCTCGAAGTCCTCCACCACGGCGTACGGGCGGGTCGCAAAGCTCCAGACGGCGCCTTCCCATGTGCCGATCGTCTCGACGTCGTTGACCTCGACGACCTTCCAGTAGTACGTGCTCGCCAGATCGAGGGTGCCGGCGGCGATGCTGGCCTGCGAGACCGTACCCAGCAGGGGCAGTTCCTCGGCGTCGGTGCCGAAGTACACCTCATGCGATCCGGCTTCTCGCCCGGCTCTCCAGTTCAGGACAGGGTCGGTCGCCACATCGGCCGCCCCGTCGGCCGGCTGCGGCTCTCGCGCCTGGACAGGAATGTAGGTAAAGCGGACCTCACTGAGCCCGTATTGGCCCATCGCACCAAAAGCGCTGTTGACGGTGAGCTTGACGAACTTGACGGCGAGACCGCCGAAATCGATCGTCGAGTTGTAGACATAGCCCGATTTGGCCGTGGCCTGGTTCAGGTCGAAGTCGCCCAGCGTCGCCCACTCTTCACCGTCGGCGGAGTATTCGACCGTGACGTTCTTGAGGCCGAAGCCGAGCAGCTTCTCGAACTGGACGTTGTAGTTCCAGACCAGGAGTTGATAGAGCTTGTACACCGTGTCGAACTCGTACTGGATGTACAGGGCCGATCCATCCTCCGGGGGTTTGGCGGTCCACATATCGAACGGTTCGACGGAGTGTTCGTCGGCGGCGCCAAGGCCCGAACCGTTGACCGTATTCTCCGGGCCGGACATCTCATCCGATAGGCCATTGGTCGTCGCAACCACATTGGCGACCGCATAGGCAAACGGCTCGACCTCGAAGCTCCAGACGTCGCCCTTGAAAATCGTATTATCGGGCGCCGCATTGACCTCATCGACGCGCCAGTAACAGGTCTGGGCAAATTCCAGACGTCCGGGATCGTAAGAGGTCTCGGTTTGCCCCTGGCTGACCAGAACGCCCATCGCGTCCGAGCGGCTGGCGGCATTGACGTCCTCGTAGTTCGTGCCGAAATAGACGTCATGGGCTGCGGCATACGTGCCGGCTGTCCAGCTCATCACCACATCGCGCAGCACGTCGGTTTCCTCGTCGGCGGGGTTGGGTCTCGAGGCCAGCTCAGGTTTCTCGCCGCCCTGCATGACGATCAGGATCTCATCCGCTGTCAGTGCGCGATTGTAGACGCGGACATCGTCGACGGTGCCGTTGAAGTACTGGGCCGCCGCCGCATGCCGTCCGAATTTGAGGCTGTTGCCTTCGGCCGCAGCAGCTCCGGACGGAGTGCTGTTGGTGGTGATCAGCTCGCCGTTGCGATAGGCCTTCAGTTCCTCGCCATCATAGGTCCCGACAACGAAGTACCATGTATCGGCATCGACAGGGCCGTACTTGGCTGCGTTCCAGCCGCCCGCATTGATGGCGATGGCGTCCTGATAAACGGTGTCGGTATGGTTCCAGTTGATCTGGTAATTCCCCTCGCGGTGGACAGGGCCGCTCGCCGACGCCGCCGCGGGGGCCGCCGGACTGGTCACCCAGGCGCTGACCGTCCAGGTCGCGAGATTCTCGGTCCAGCCGGTATCGATGTAATCATCGCTGCCGTCGAACTGGACCGCTCCTCCCAGCCAACCCTCCACCCACTGGGGATCGCCGTTGAATGTGCCGTGGTTCTGACCCGGGGACGAGTCCGCCGCTACCGTGCCCGTTCCCTCATCCAGCTTCCAGAACCCGACCAGACTGGGATCCGTGTTTGCGTTGAATGCTCCGGAGGCAGCGCCGCCCTGGATCAGGGCCAACAAGACGATCAGGAATGCGAAACAGGTGCATCGCTTCCACATAAGGATTCTCCTTCAAAAGAAACCACACAACCAGCGCTCTGACCACGTATCAGAGCACCCATCCCCCCTTGTCGCAGCGATTATCAGACTTCTGCAAAAAGACCCGCGCAGCCGCGATGGGCTACGACCCACTTTTCCCCCTCCAGTGACTCCATGGGATGATATCGGCCGGATCACCTCCTTCCTGAAGAAGAACGGCGCGGCGTCAGAAGGACGTAATGGCCCCGGCATGTGCAAGAACCATGCGTTCCACACCCCCCTCTGCTTTCTGCGTGCCAAGGACACACGGCGTCAGGTCCTCCGACGCTGACTCTATGTGCGATTCCAAGTTTGCCGAGGTGTCTGCGACGTCCGGGCCCTTGACGGGCGCGCCAGACCAAACGGCGCAGAGATGCTACTCCTCACGATTACAATTATTTATAGCAGATCAGGAGGTCGACCGCAATCCTATTTTCTCGGACGTTCCACAGGCCGGTCGGCCTGCAGGCTATGCTCACAACTGGCCCACTGCGTCGAAGGCAAAGTAGAAGAAGTAACTGGCGCCGAACTCACGGATCAACTGACTGAGCATCTCCCGCTGATTCTGGGGTGTCATGGCGCTTCGGATCTAAACAAACCGCTGATATCTCTTGATGGTTTCAGGACTTATCTTGATCTGACCGACATCGGGCCTGTGCCTCTGCGAAACGTAGTGGATCAGCGCGGCTTCCTCATAGAGGGTCGGGGGCGTGCGGTAGCCAAGGTCATCGAGGCGGTGCAAATTCTCGGTGACCTTATCGACCTTGCCCGTCAGCAGATAGCACGCCATAAGATACTCAAAGGCCATCTTGGTACGCGGGTTTTGTTCGAGAAGTCCGGCCAGAGTCCGTTCGAGGGGCTCAGGACCGGCCACCGCGAGCGGGTTCAGGGGGAACGTGAACATGTCATGGGGCAGCCGGCCGGTGTGATAGAGGGCCCGGAGGACGTCGTGGTTGACGAAGACATTGATCCTGCCTTTGGGCAGCCGACGGCCGAGCGCGAGAATGTCGTCCCAACGCCTCTCGCAGGCATAGTAGTTCGACAGAACATAGGGCTTGCCCAGCTCGTCGCGGCCGGAATACAGCCCAAGGGCCGTCAAGATGATCGGCACGGTGGCCAAGGCAGGCTTGAAGAGGGGCGCCACGAACGACCTCACGTGTCGTGAATCGCCGTGCTTGTCCCGTCTCTTGGTCTTCTTCGCACGGCCGGCGGACTTCTGGCTCCTCCGGGCGACCAGCCGGCTGACGACAAACGTCAGCAGCAGGGCCAGGGGCGCCAGCCCGTACAGGCAATAGACCAGAACCCCCAGAAATGCTCCGGTGTCGGCAGCCGCCGAGGTTCCGCTGGTAGATGCCGATGTCCTTCCACCAGTTGTAGAGGGGCTTCATGAGCCGGAATACAAGCGTCCCATCGATGTCCTCTTGGGCGATGGTGTTGGCCACGGTCTGAAAGTGCCGCTATTGGCCGTCCTGGTCCTGGACGTAGACATCGAAGCGCAGTTCACGGCCCCGGTTGGCGTCCAGCAGCTTGCGCCACGGACGAGCCGGGAGGCGCATTTGCCCCGTCCTGCTGAACGCGGAGACCGGTTTGCCGCGTTGCGAATGGACCTGGAGAAGATACGCGCGGCCCTCCTCATGGACCTGGAAACTCAGAGGGGCGATGTTGGCCGGGATGACGGTTCCCGCGTAGTCCGGGCTGAGGGCGGGCTCGCGCGCGACCTCGCTGTACTGGTCTACGGCCCTCGGAGAGCAGGACGCCAGCCAGAGGGCCGTCGCAAAGATGATGCAGCCAGCGACGGCCGTGACGACGAATCATTCTCTCACCTGATGTGCCACGCAGGACGTCCTACTTCCGCCGGTTTGATTGTGGTCGGGACTCTCTACCGCGACAGTCTGTCAGGTGCGGGCGGAGAATTCAAGCCCCAGAGGGAGTGGGGCGCAACGAAATCGCCGAACGGACAGAAGAAGCCCCCGCGTTTGATGAGGGAGAGGAAGCGAGACTTTGCGGGGGCCTGTGGACACCATTTATGCGATTGAGGCTATCCGAGAAGCGTGGTTCGGGCAAGACATCAGACGCGATTTTTTCAGACAATTCCGGCCGTGTCGGCCGACCGCAGACGCTCGGGTCGGGCAAACGACCGGCTCGATCCAATCGCTTTTCTTGACGAGGTGGCCTCGACGCCTTATATAGGAAGACTTTCAAAGGGTGCTTCACAGATATGAACCTAAGGGGATGTTGAATGGCCCAAAAGAGTCAATGCGACAAGTGTACGGGACTGTGTTGTCGGTATTTCGCACTGCCGATCGAGACGCCGGAAAGCAAAGAGGACTTCGACGACATTCGATGGTACCTGTGCCACAAGGACGTGACGGTGTTCGTCGAGGACGGCGACTGGTACGTAAACATCAAGAACAAGTGCCGCCATCTGTCCGAGACGGATTACCGCTGTGGGATCTACGAGAAGCGGCCGCACATTTGCCGTAAGTACAAGCACTCGGATTGCGATTTCGTCGATGGCGAATACGACTACGAACTGCACTTCACCAACGACAAGGAGATGGAAGAGTATATCCGGATCAAGTTCGAAAACAACGTGACCGAGAAGCAGCGCGCCACGAAGCACAAAGGGAAGACCAGGAAGGCATGAAGATACCACCGGTCAAAGGAACGCGGGATTTCTATCCGCCCGAGATGGCCCGTCGCAACTGGATCATCGACGGATGGAAGGGCATCTCGATTCGCAACGGGTTCGAGGAGTACGACGGTCCGATCTTCGAATATCTGAAGATGTATCAGATCAAGAGCGGCGACGAGATCGTCGAGCAGCTCTTTTCGCTCCAGGACCGCGGCGGTCGCGATCTGGCGATCCGCCCGGAGATCACACCAACGCTGGCGCGGATGGTCAACCAACAGATCAACGCTCTGCCCCGGCCGATCAAGTGGTTTTCCGTGCCCAGGCTGTGCCGGGCCGAACGTCCGCAGAAAGGACGGCTACGCGAGTTCTTTCAATGGAACATCGACATCATCGGCATCGACAGTCCGGAGGCGGACGCGGAGGTGATCTTCACATCGCTGGATTACCTGCGCAGGGTCGGCCTGACGGCCGCCGATGTCCGCGCGAAAATCTCCAGCCGCAGGCTCCTGGCGTCAGTGCTTCGCGGCATGGGCATCGAGAACAGTTGTCTTGACGCCATGTACGCCCTGTTGGATAAGAAGGCCAAGCTGCCGGCCGATGCGTTCGATGCGCTGCTGGCCGAGCACGTTCCGGACAAGGAGCAGGCCACTCGCATATCCGATTTCATGGCGTTGGACTCTATCGATGACCTTCAACGCCTCGTTTCCGCTGACGACGACACCCGGGTTGCCGTCGAGCAATTGCAGAACGTCTTTGCCACGCTGGAGCTGATGGGTGTGGGGGACTACTGCGTGTTCGACCCGTCCATCGTGCGAGGTCTTGCCTACTACACGGGCGTGGTGTTCGAGATCCACGATATCGTCGGCGAACTGCGTGCCATCTGCGGCGGGGGGCGGTACGACAACCTTCTTCGCGATTTCGGCGGTCCGTCGATCCCCGCTACGGGAATGGGGATGGGCGACTGCGTTCTGGAGATCCTGCTGCACCAGAAGGGCCTTCTGGACAGTCAGGTCCCGCCCCGGCGGCTCGAATTCTTCGTCGCCTGTGCAGACGCCACCCTGGCCAAGGCGATGTACGCGGTCGCGGCCAGGCTGCGCGCCGGTGGGCAGTCCGCCAATTTCAGCTACAAGCTGGGCGGGCTCTCGAAGCAACTGAAGGAGGCCTCCTCCCAGAACGCCAGGCGGTGTATCATCATCGGGCAGGAGTATGTCGATAAACAGGAGTTGATCGTCAAGGACATGGCCAGCGGAGAGCAGAGCCAGGTCCACGTGGACCGGTTTCTGGCACAACTGAGTGGAACATAGGTTCGGCGGGGCATCGGCAGCGTGCGTGCCCCCGGAAGGTGTGGGGAGATCGCAATGAGCAGGTATGGTCTGTGTCGATTCATCGTGTCCGTCGCCTTGCTGTCAAGCGTGGTAGGCCTGCCGGCCGAGGCCCAGCAGGGAGGCACCGAACTGTGGCCTCAGGTGCATTCAAATCGCAGAGTCACCTTCTACCTTCGCGCCCCAGCCGCTCAGCAGGCGACGCTGGAGGCGAACTTCCTCTCGGAGCCCGAGGCAATGACGAAGGACGCCGAGGGGCTCTGGTCCGTTGCCATCGGGCCGCTCGACCCGGAAATCTACGAGTACAACTTCAAGGTGGACGGCCTGGCGATTGCCGATCCGATGAATCCGTTCGTCAAGGTCTGGCGGCGTAACGCACGGAGTATGGTCCTGGTTCCTGGTGATTCGCCGATGTTCTACGAGGAGCAGAACGTTCCTCACGGGACGGTGCACGTTCACCGCTATCATTCAAAGTCGCTCGATGTCACGCGGGGCCTGTACATCTATACGCCACCCGGCTACGAGACTTCTGGGCCGCTGAGGTACCCCGTGCTCTATCTGCTGCACGGCAGCGGAGACACGGAAGACGCCTGGACCATCGTTGGACGGGCCAACCTGATTGCGGACAACGCGATGGCCGCCGGGCGAGCCAGGCCGATGATTGTCGTGATGCCGTACGGACATACGCCGAGCATCTCGTCTGACCGAACCCGGCCTCGCAACTGGAAGAGTCTCGAGAGCGACCTGATCGGCGATGTCATTCCCTTCGTGGAAAAGAACTACCGCACGCACAGCGGTTCGGAGCATCGGGCGATTGTCGGGCTCTCGATGGGAGGGGGCCAATCGCTGCGAATCGGGCTCGGACATCCGGAGATGTTTGGGTGGGTCGGAGCGTTCAGCTCGAGCGCACCGTCCAGCGAAGAACTCGATACTCTGCTGGCCAGGCCGGAGAACGTCAATGAGAAACTGAGGCTCCTCTGGATCGGCTGCGGCAGGAAGGATTTCCTGTTCGAGGCCAATCAGAAATTTCTGGCGGCGCTCGAGGCCAAGACGATCCGGCACACGGCCCATATCACGGACGGAGGCCACGAATGGCCTCTCTGGCGGCACTATCTCAACGAGGTGCTGCCACTTCTGTTCGACACAGGCAAGTAACCGCATCGCCACAGAGCGAACCGGCGGCGCCGACAGCCCGACCTGCGAGAGGAGGGGCCAGTGAAATGAGGGACGCTTCGGCCAATCATTACGAACGCGCGTTCGAAGGCTGGCTGATCGACCATCAGGTGCCGTACGTTCGCGCCGATGAGCACAAGCGGATCGGCACGATGCGCCAGTCCGTCAAGAACTTCGACTTCCTCCTCTACGCCCCTCTCGGACGACACATCATCGTCGAGGTCAAAGGACGCACGTTCAGCGGGACCACGCTGGCCGGGCTCAAAGGGCTGGAATGCTGGGTCACACGAGACGATGTCCGGGGGCTGCGGGCGTGGCAGACGGCCCTCGGACCCAGCCACGAGGCCGCGTTCGTCTTCGCCTACCGTATGGCCCGCGTCGATGTGGACTTCGACGGGCGCGACGTCCTCTGCCTGGATCGGGGCTGCTACGTCTTTCTGGGCATTCACATCGAGGACTATCAGCGGCACATGCGAGCCCGCAGCCGCCGCTGGCAGACGGTGACGCTGCCGGCCGAGCGGTTTCGCGCCCACGCGATCGACCTGTCGGCGCTGCTTGCGTAGCCGTCCGCATCGTGTCCCCACCTCCATGGCACCCCAAGCTCCGCTGCGTGCAGGGCGAGTTCTTCGGGCAGCGACTTGACCGAAGCGTGCAAAGTGGATATACTGTGTACCTAACTGTCTATGTGTTGTGGTTTCGGGTTCTCCTGGGAAGGTATGAACATGAAAGCGACAGCGCAAGGCCGCCCGGTTCGGGCCGTTCACCGCAGATGGATCCTCCCCTTGTTTCTGGTTTCCGGCGCCACCGGTCTGATCTACGAGGTGACGTGGATGCGGTCCCTCGGCACGGTGTTCGGCAATACGGTCTACGCGGCCAGCACAGTCCTGACGGCCTTCATGCTGGGCCTGGCGATTGGAAGCTGGCGGATCGGCCGCCGGGCCGACCGCGTGACGCGACCGGTGCGGCTCTATGCCGCCCTGGAACTGGGCATCGGTGCGTACGGCTTCGCCTTTCCGACCATTCTCGGTCTCGTGGATCGATTTTATCTCTGGTTCTTCCAGACATACGAGCCGGGCGTCTACACGCTGAATCTGGTTCGTTTCATCGTCTCGGTCCTCATCCTTCTGCTTCCCACGGCCCTGATGGGCGGGACCTTGCCGATCCTGAGCGGGTTCTGGGCGGCTTCGGCGAGCGAGAAGAAAGCAACGCAGCGGACCGGGCAGGGCGTCGGCTATCTTTATGCGGCCAACACGTTCGGCGCCGTCCTGGGCACCTTCCTGGCCGGCTACTATCTAATCCGGCTGCTGGGCGTCAACGCCTCGATCTACGCGACCGCAACCACCAACCTCGCGATTGCCTCCGTGGCCTGGCTGATCTCTCTGGGCCTCGGGCCGCGAGCGGTGATCGCCGGTTCCGCCAAACGCAAGCAGAAGGGCCTCGCCTCGCTCAAGGAGCGGATCGACCGCGAGCAGGAATCGCCCGCCGTATACTCCGAACGCATCCGGACGATCGTCCTGGGCGGCGTCCTTGTCGCAGGGTTCTGCGGGATGGCAATGGAGGTGCTGTGGACCCGGGTGCTCGTGTTTGTCCTGGAGACGTCCGCCTACGCCTTCGCCTGCATGCTGACGTGCTTCATTCTCGGCATCGCCCTGGGCAGTCTGCTGTCGAGCGTGGTGTTGGTTCCTCGTCTGAAGGACCCCATTTTCGGGTTCGCCGCGATTGAGTTTGCGCTGGCGCTGTCTCTGTTGGGGTCCATCGGGATGCTCGGCTGGCTCTGGCACGTCGATGCCCTGGTCCTCAAGCACGTAGTGGACTGGAAGATCTCGTTTGCGGGCGATACCGTGGTCCATTTCATCGACACGCTGCTCGTGATGTTCGTGCCGACGGTGCTGATGGGGATGGTCTTTCCTCTTGCAGTGCGGATCTGCGCGCCGGCGTGGGAGACGGTGGGGCGGCGCGTGGGGCAGGTGTACGCCGCCGACACGGTCGGCAGCGTCCTGGGGGCCTCCGCCGCCGGCTTCCTGATGGTGCCGTGGCTCGGGTTGCGCAACAGCTTCCTCGTGGTCGTAGCGATCCTCTTCCTGTTGGCGACCGTACTGGTCGCTCTCTCGGACAAACGACGCTTCGGACTGGCCGTTGCGGGGGCGGTGATCTCGACGGCGTTGATCGCCGTGTCGATGCTCGCGATCCCGCATGACGTATTCCTGCAAACGATGAATACCTATCACCACCCCAGCAAGATCGTGTTCATCCATGATGACGCCACCGGAACGGTAACCGTCCACGACCTGCCGGACGGCGACCGCCTGATCGCCGTCGACGGCGTAGATGTCGCAGGTATGGACCTGATGTTGCGCACTACCCAGAAGCTCCAGGCGTACGCCCCGCTGTTCGTTCACGAGGACCCGCAGGACGTGGTGCAGATCGGCTACGGCAGCGGCGAGACCTGCGGGATCGGTCTGGACTTCGGGATCGCCCGCTATACGATCGTGGACGTCTGTCCGGGCGTCTTCGAGGCGGGCGCGTTCTTCGAGGAAATCAACCGCCGTTCGTACGCCAATCCAAACCTCCGCAAGATCATCATGGACGGCAAGAATTTCATCAAGATGACCGAGGAGAAGTTCGACGTGATCATGAACGACTCGACCTATCCGGGCACCACCGGAAGCTCGGCCCTCTATTCGTACGAACACTTCAAGGCCTGTCGCGAGCGCCTCAAGCCCAACGGCGTCGTCTCCTGCTGGCTTCCGCTGGACCTTCGTCCGGAGGACTTCCGGCTCATCCTGCGGAGCTTCCAGGCAGCGATGCCGCACAGCTCGCTGTGGTTCGTCAACAACTGCGTGAACAAGCACGCCGTGCTTCTGGCGACGCTCGAACCGATGAAACTGGACTTCGGTCGGATCAAGGCCGTCGCCGAACGGCCCGACATCGCCAAAGACCTCGAAGAAATCAACGTGTACTCGGTCTACGACTTCCTGGACTGTCTGATCGTGGGCGAGGAGGACCTGAAAAAGCTCGCCGGGCAGGGGCCGTTGCACACCGACGACAAGCCCTATCTGGAGTTCGGCGCTGCCATCAAGCGGGACGTGGAAGGCTCGTGGCTGGAGATCATGCGGGCCATCAGCGAACATTGCACGCCCTTGCTGACCCACGTGACCAACGTCGGGCCGTTGCCGGGCGAGCGGGAGGCCCCGAGGGTCGTCCTGCAGCAGTACAGCCAGGCCACCACCCACGTGTTGCAGGGTGTCGTCGGTGCCCTGCTCGGCGATCCGGACATCATGAACGAGCAGTTCGCCGCCGCCAAACGCGTCAATCCCCACGACCGGGACGTGGACAGCATTCTCGAAGAGTTGCGCATGGAGATCCAGGCCCTGGAAGAGGCGGTCGAGCGAACGCCGGGTGTTGCCGAGTTGCGGGGCCGCCTGGCGAAACGCCATATGCTGTCACAGGATTATCCCCGCGCCGTCGAGCAGTACGAGTATTTCGTCCGGCTGGCGCCCCGCGACGTGGCGGGCTGGAACAACCTGGGGATCTGCTACCGGCGCGTCCATTCGTTCGACCGGGCGGTCGCCGCCTTCGAACACGCCCTGCAACGGGACCCCGGCCTGCTCGGTACGTATACGAATCTCGCCGAAACCCGGGAGGCTCAGGGCGACCTGCCCGGAGCGATGGCGACCTTGGAGCGCATGCTGCCCCTGTTGCCCCGTGACGGGCAAGCTCGCACGCACGATATGCTCGCTCAGTTGAGTTTTCGCCGGCAGGACTACGCCCTGGCGGTGCGCCATCTCGACCACGCGGTCGAACTGGCCGCCGGCAACCGCGCCATGCAGCAGGTCCTCATCGCCCGTCGGCAGAAGATCCAGCAGTTGATCGACGGACAGGCGCGCTGACCGCCGCCCCATTTGACGGCAACAAAGAAGGGCCGGATCCGTAGATCCGGCCCATCGTGTGCGGAAGCAACAGCACGCTATGGACGAGGCAGCGTCTTTTCGAGTTCGGCCAGCACCTCGCCGCTGACGGTCTCGACGTGCAGACTTCCGAAGATCACCCGATATTCCGTCTCGGAAACCTGCCATCGCATGAGAACCTGATCGGCGTCCTGGGGCGTTACGACGTCACCGTAGTAGGCAGGATGCTTCTGGTCCTGCGAGAGCGACATGTAGAACGAGCCGATCCCCACGACAGGCGCCAGGGTCTGCGTGAGTTCCTTGATACGCTCATCCACGTCGGCCTTCTCGGGCTGCTGACCGTCTGCGACGCTCCGCTTGGCGAGGTCCTTCATCACCGACATGAGCGTCACCATATCCAGCTTCTCCGGGTAGCGACCGCCCAACTCGGCAAACAGCCGCAGCCCCTGGATGGCGGTCTCTTCATTCATGGCCGGCATCTGGAGGGGTCCTCCGCCCAGAGTGGTATAATCATCCGGGATGACCGGCTCGAACTCAGAGGCATCCACGACCACGTCCCACTGGAAATCGCCAATGGCGGCGTGCGAGCGCATTTCACCCATTTGCATGTCCATCTCAAGAAGGACCGGAAGCTGGGTCTTGAGGTCAACCCAAATCTTGACGTCGACCTCGCCCATCATGCCTCCAAGATAATTGGGATCGGTCGTCTGAAAGCCTTCGACCTCGACGCCGTCGATGGTGGATCGGCCCAGGCTCATATACTGACAATCGAGAATCTGGCGAACCATGGTCCTCGGGTCACGGTTCTCTTTCAGTCGCTCTTCGAACGCCGCGTCGTCGAGGTCGATCTGCATGTACTTCTTCTGTCCCGGCATGAGGGTGACCGCTTTCTTCTGCCGCGGCAGCATGTACGTTTCCTGCAGCATCGGCCCGGCGCCGTCGGGACCGGGGACTCTTCTGTCCATTTCCATCGTCATTTTCATCCCCAGTTCCTGCGATATCAAGGCCGTGGCTCGCGCCTCATGCTCCACGGGTGTGTCGCCAACCCTCGGGCCTGTCGTCAGGATGGTCATCTGGTACATATACGCGTTGACCTGCTGGAGGCGGGTCAGGACGTCCGCCAGAGCGACGCTGGACTGCGTGCCCGTCCACAGGAACAGACCCATGAGGCAGGCGATGACAACGGCGGCTGCGATAGCGAGTTTGGCGAATGGACTTTTCATGATCGATCTCCCTTTCACAATCAATGTCTCTGGTTTCTTTGCGTGTTCCTGCTGGGCCCCGAGCATATCTCGAAAGACTCGCTCATCGGCCTGCGGCCCAATGCCCAGCCTGGCGTCTCGAAAGAGTTTTCTTATGTGGTCTGCGGATCGCATTGTCGTACCTCACTCTCAAGCAGAGACCGCAGTCGTTCCATGGCGTAGCGATATCGGCCTTTGGCGGT